>JAOZMN010000603.1 GCA_029934265.1 Bacteroidales bacterium | reverse complement strand
AAATCCGGTAGATATACTATAAATCAAAATAACCTTGTAATTAATTACAATTTAGTATCAGCTTATCATAATTATGATTTAACAATAGCAGATGATATTTTGATAAAAGGAGATTTAATAATAACAGACCAAGACTGGCAGGCAAACAGAGGCAATTTTCATTTTCCTGATTCCGGACAGCCGGTTACAGTTACAGTAGAAGGAAATTTAAAAATAAGCGACCCCGTTCTTGTAGATGACCCGGGCAGTGCAGTCAATATAGAACATAAATTAATTGTAGGAGGAAATATTACAGTAAATGAAGACAATATTGATTTTTTTAATGGTAACGATAGACCAAGAGTAATTTTAGAATTAGAAAATAATTCCGATAACTCTTATACAAATTCAGCCGGAACAACAGCACAGCTATATAGAATTGTCATGAATAAAGGAACAAATCAAGCAAATTCTTTTACTTTTAACGATAATTTTACATTAGGAGGAGCAACAAGCGGTGTAGGAGTTGCAAAATCTATTGAAATGAAAAACGGAACATTAATTTTAAACGACCCTTTAATAGATATAGACTTAAACACCGGCGATGACAACTTTGAAATACCGGGAACAACTTGTCTTGAAGTCCGACAAGGACAAGTAAAAGTTTCCGGAAATAATACCGGAATTTCCCTTGACGGAAAACTTTTAATTTCCGGAGGAACTGTGAACTTAGATGGAGCAGTTGGCGATAAAGATAATTTTATTGAATATTCTGCTTCCGGAAATGCCGAAATTGAAATTACGGCAGGAACACTAACAGTAGGCTCACAAATCAGAAGAGGACTTGCTTCCACATCAGGAATATTGAAATATACGCAAAGCGGAGGAATAGTAACAGTCGGTAAAAACACTGCTCCCGAAGGAAACAGAGGAGTATTTGAAATCCTAAACACGGGAAGTTCATTTACACATTCCGCAGGAACTTTAAATATAGCCCGACAACAAACGAGTCCGACTTTTGCCACACTTTATCTTGACCCTACAACAAATAATTTAACAACCGGAACAACTATAAATCTTGGAGATGCAAATACTCCGACAGGACAGGAATTTGGTATTTATTCAACAATAAATCTTCAAAATTTAACATTAAACAATATAAGTACCAACAATCCGAAAGCTAAAATGTGGACAGTTTCTTTATCAATGGACGGACTACTTACTATTGAAGCAGGAACGGAATTTAATGCAAATGCTCTCGATTTGAATTTATACGGAGACTTCACTAATAACGGAACTTTCACCGCAAGCGGAAATACGACTTATACAAAAGGCACAAGCGACCAATTAATTACAGGAAATACAACTTTTTATAATCTGACAAATCAAAATATCGCAAACTTAAATCTTGCAGTAGGAAATGCAGATGTTATTATTGATAATAATTTAGATTTACAAAGCGGAACATTTAACGATAATTCAAACGATATTTCCGA
>JAOZMN010000222.1 GCA_029934265.1 Bacteroidales bacterium | reverse complement strand
ACCAAGCAATAAATACACCTCGTGTTTCAACGAATTTCAGAACCGTAAATACAAAAATCGGTTTCAGTATAAGATTTAATTTATTACCGCAATAAATTTATCAAAGGTTTCACTCAAAGCGAAACCTTTGATAAAAACCAAAACCTTTGATAAAAACCTTTTTTTTTCTAACTTTGCCGAAAATAATCACTAAAAAGTATATAAAATGAAAAGAAATTTATTTTTATTGTTATCAGCAATTATATTATTTTCTTGCTTCGAGAACAATGATGAAGTCATTACCGATAAAGACTCTTATAAAATATCGGGGGTAATAAGCGATGCCGCAGGTCAAAATCTTTATTTGAAAAGAATTACAAATAAAAAAAACGAACCGTTTAAAAATTTGGATACAATAAAATTAGACGAAACAGGAGCTTACAGTTTTACAGGAAATAATAATACGATAGCATATTATTATTTAACTTTAGGAGAAGGACAAAACAATAGAAATAATATTATATTTATTATGAAAA
This sequence comes from Bacteroidales bacterium, assembly GCA_029934265.1. Lineage (GTDB taxonomy): Bacteria > Bacteroidota > Bacteroidia > Bacteroidales > JAADGE01 > JAOZMN01. The sequence continues at coordinate 5,010 of JAOZMN010000222.1, read as the reverse complement.
ATAAAGATAATATTACCTTGAACAGTAAAAGTTCTTCGTTCCCTGACTTATATACTGTTGAAGGCTCAAAAGATTCAAAAACAATTCTTGATTTTAACAATGAATTTGCCAAAATAAGAAAATTAAACGACTCTGTCGGTGCAATTTATACAGCAGCCTCTACGCAGAAAGAAAAAGATTCCATAAAAAAAGAATACGACCCTGTATTTGTTGCCGCTGTTGAAAAACAAGTTACAAGTATCAAAAAACAAATAGATGAAAACCCGACATCTTTTGCTAATTTATATATTATTTCTCTTGGTCTTGCCGGCTCGACATTCCTTAACCCGAACGAAGACTTGGAATATTTTAAAAAAACAGCAAACAGTTTAACAAAAACATACCCCAACTCTGAAAACGTAAAAAGTTTTGTGGCACAAGTAAAACAAGTAGAAAAAACAAAAAGTATGCCTGCCGGTATTGACATCGGCGATTTGGCTCCGGATATTGAATACCCCACTCCGGACGGTAAAATATTATCCTTATCATCTTTGCAAGGGCAATATGTTTTACTTGATTTTTGGGCTTCATGGTGCGGACCTTGCCGAAGAGAAAACCCTAATTTAGTTGAGACTTACAACAAATTCAGTTCAAAAGGTTTTACAATTTTGCAAGTTTCTCTTGACCAAACAGATGCCGCATGGAAAGAAGCAATAGCAAGCGATAAACTTTCAAAATGGCATCATATCAGCGATTTAAAATACTGGAACAGTGCACCGGCTCAATTATACGGAGTTCGTTCCATTCCGTCGAGTTATTTAATCGGTCCTAAAGGAAAAATACTCGGCAAAAATTTACAAGGTGCTGCTCTTGGTGCAAAACTTCAGGAAATTCTCGGCTCGTAAAATTTTAAAAAAATAGTTTATATATAAAAAATAGTCGAACTGAAATTCGACTATTTTTTTGTGAAAAACGTTCTAATGAATTGAATTAAGGTCTTCGATTTAATGAGGCAAAACCGCATTTGTAATATACTGATAATATGATTGTTATGCAAACATTTATACGGAAAAATTTATGCGAGAGTACTTATAAGTTTCTTTAGTGTTCTAAATTAAAGAAAAAAAACGCCTAAACTTAGATAACTACATTTTGTTTTTTTCTTTATTCTGTAGAAGTTCATCAAGAAGCTCATCAAGAGTATCAATAGAGAACGGTTTTTTTATAAAGCCGTCGAAGCCTTCTTCTTTATAAGTTTTACTGATTTCCGATGCAAATTCCCAACCGGTCATTACTATTATCGGAATTGCATTTTTGGGGTACGACAAAGTTCTTCGGATAAACTCGGCAGCTTCAAAACCGTTCAAATTAGGCATTTGAATATCCATCAAAATCAAATCAAAATGCCGGTCTCTTAGAGCTAAAAATGCTTCATACCCGTCCTTGACAGTTTCGTACAGATATCCGAGCGACTCCAATATATCAGACATAACGACTCTGCTTGGTCCGAAATCTTCGGCAATTAAAATTTTATATGTATGTTTGTTGTTTTTATACATTTATTATCCTGCTGTTTTTTTAGTAATTTTTCAAATCAATTGATTAACAAAAATATTTTCTTTCAACTCGATTATCTTTTTTAAATATTAATCAAACTTATTTAATTCAAAAAGTATAATTGCATATTTTGTGCCGGTATATGCAGTGTAAACAATATTATACTATACATTCTGTTTGGTAATACCTACTTCTATTAAACATATATTTACCGGAATAAAGATTAAATTTCATTTTTTTACATCATAAATACTTAATTTACAGAAAAATAAATAAAATAACAGATGAAATAATATTTTTTTACAAAAAAAAATTCTTCTGTATATTTTTGTGTCATAATATAACTTTTTCGTACCGATGAAAAAAGAGCCAAATCTTGTATTATCCATTATTCCTATTATTTTTCTGATAATAATGTTATTTTTCAATGTTATTTTTTGGGAAGACACTTTGGAAGGCTCAAATCAAACGGCATTAATTTTTGCGGCAGTTGTCGGAACGGTTATTTCATTACGAAAAGGAATAAAATGGGCGGATATTCTGAATAAAATTGTCGAAACCATCGGAAAAGCAATGCCTTCGATACTTATATTATTATTGATAGGAGCATTAGCAGGAACGTGGCTTATAAGCGGTGTAATACCGGCTTTAATTTATTACGGACTTGATATTTTACACCCGAGAATATTTCTTTTTGCAACAGTTGTAATAAGTGCATTAGTATCGATTGCAACAGGAAGCTCTTGGTCCACAATAGCCACAATAGGTATAGCCTTGCTTGGTATCGGCAATGCTATTGAAATTGATTCCGGAATAACCGCCGGAGCGATAATTTCCGGGGCGTATTTCGGCGATAAAATTTCGCCGCTTTCCGATACTACAAATCTGGCTCCGGCAATGGCAGGCACCGACCTTTTTACTCATATTCGTTATATGTTGCACACCACCGTGCCAACAATGTCGATAACTTTAATTATATTTCTGATTATCGGATTTAATTATGAATTTTCTTCCGCTTCCGGCAATATAGAACAAATTCAAAATATTATTTCCGAAAATTTTTATATTTCTCCCATTCTTTTCTTAGTTCCGATATTTTTAATCGTAATAATATTAAGAAAAGTTAAACCGATACCGGCTATTTTTTTGGCAATAATTGCAGGTGCAATATTCGGAATTATTTTTCAAAGTAAAATTATTGAAAACTTTACCGGAATTTACGATAATTATGCAAAAGCCTCATATATAGGTGTAATGCAATCCATTTACGGTGATTTTAAAATTGAAACCGGAATTAAAAGCATGAACAGTTTATTTGAAACCGGCGGAATGAAATCCATGCTTAATACTATTTGGCTTATACTCTCGGCAATGGTTTTCGGCGGAGTAATGGAGGCCGGCGGAATGCTCAAAAAAATATCGAAATCTATACTTAAATTGGTAAATTCGACCGCCTCGCTGGTTGCTTCTACGGCTTTCTCATGTATGTTTTTAAATATCACGGCTTCCGACCAGTATATTTCGATTGTGGTAACCGGAAAAATGTACAAAAAAATATACGAAGAAAAAAAATTGGCTCCGGAATTATTAAGCAGAACTCTCGAAGATTCCGGCACGGTAACGTCGGTGCTTGTCCCTTGGAATACCTGCGGAGCCACACAAGCATCAATTTTAAACGTACCGACATTATCGTATCTGCCTTATGCTTTTTTTAATATTATAAGTCCGATGATGACAATATTTTATGCGTATATGAATATCAAAATAAGGTCTTTGACTTATCCAAAGGACAAAGCTACACCGGCAAATAATTTATAATAAAAATATCAAGCTATTGAATTAAAAACTTAATAATTTCTCAATTTCAAAACTTAATATGCAACAATATTTACAACTTTTAGACCACGTTTTAAAAAACGGCACAAAAAAAGAAGACAGAACCGGCACCGGAACAATAAGTGTTTTCGGTTATCAAATGCGATTTGATTTGGACGACGGTTTTCCGCTGATAACTACAAAAAAAACACACCTGAAATCCATAATTCACGAACTTTTATGGTTTATTTCGGGCGATACAAATGTTCGGTATCTGCAAAAAAACAATGTGCGAATATGGAACGAATGGGCTAGCCCGGACGGAGAACTCGGCAGGATTTACGGCTATCAATGGCGTTCGTGGACAAGTCCGGACAATAAAAATATCGACCAGCTCAAAAAAGTAATTTCCGATTTAAAAACAAATCCAAATTCACGCCGGCATATAGTAAGTGCTTGGAATGTAGGTGATTTAGATAAAATGAACTTACCGCCTTGTCATATATTGTTCCAATTTTATGTTGCCGACGGAAAATTATCTTGTCAGCTTTACCAACGAAGTGCTGATATTTTTTTGGGAGTACCGTTTAATATAGCATCTTATGCAATTCTTTTACAGATGATTGCAAAAGAAACAGGCTATAAACCGGGTGAATTTATTCACACTCTCGGCGATGCTCACATTTATACAAATCATAAAGAACAAGTAAAATTACAACTATCAAGAAGTCCTAAAAAACTGCCGACTTTAAGTATAAATCCCAATGTTAAAAGCATTTTCAACTATAAATATGATGATTTTAAATTAAGCGGTTACGAAGCTCATTCACATATTAAGGGCGTTATTTCCGTATAATTTTTTCAACTATTTTTTCTCAATTCAAAACTTAATACCCATGAAAATATCATTAATAGCCGCCACGTCTTCAAACAATGTTATCGGCAAGGATAATAAATTGATTTGGCATATTTCGGAAGATTTAAAGCGTTTTAAAAAACTAACTTTAAATTGTCCGATAATAATGGGACGAAAAACTTATGAATCATTGCCTTTTAAACCGCTTCCCAAACGCAAAAATATAATTATTTCTTCAAATAAAAATTTGAAATTCAAAGGAGCAATAGTTGTCGGCTCTCCGAAAGAAGCCATTAATATTTGCGAAAACGACAAAGAAATTTTTATATGCGGAGGTGAAACTATTTATAATGAATTTATTGAAATCGGTGATACTATCTATCTCACAAAAGTTCACAAAGAATTTGAAGGCGATACATTTTTCCCGAAAATATCCGAAAAAACTTGGAAGATTACCGAAAAAATCGACTCTTCCGATGAAAATTATAAATATTCATTTCTGAAATATGAAACCCACACTGTGGGCTTTAAAATTAAACCTTAACTATTTTGAAAGCTATATACTTAATAAAAAACGGAAAATCCGAAACGGCATTTGAAACAAGAGAATTTACAATCGGCAAAGCGACCGGTGAAAATGTACTTATAGAAGTCGAAGTTTTCGGTTTGAATTTCGCCGATGTAATGGCACGCTTGGGATATTACAAAGCCTGCCCTCCCCTACCTGCCGTTATCGGATACGATGTTGTCGGCAGAATAAAAGAAATCGGCGAGAAAGTCGAAGGTTTGGAAGTCGGCATGAA
>JAOZMN010000221.1 GCA_029934265.1 Bacteroidales bacterium | reverse complement strand
ACTGAAAAGGAACAGATTTTCAAATTAAAGTTTGGAACGAATTATTAAAAATTCCTTACGGAAAAACAATTTCTTATTCCGATATTGCAAGCCGAATAAAAAAGCCCGATGCCGTAAGAGCAACAGCATCAGCAATAGCAAAAAACAGAGTTTCTTTGTTAATTCCCTGTCATAGAGTAATAAGTAAAAACGTAAAAATTAATAATTACAGATGGGGTGTAAATATAAAAAAACGACTTATTGAAAGTGAAAAATAAATTTATTTATGTTTGAAATATTTGTTTAGAAATATATTACTTTTTTTTATAAAAAGTTTCAAAAAATTAAATTTTGAACAATTTTTTTTAATTTATAGCAAAGTATTTACTAATTTTGAACAATCTAAGAGTTCAGTCTAAAAAGCATATTTTCTCGAAATCAGACCCTTAGGGTTTTAAGTAACAAACTGCGAATTAAATATTTAGATTTATCAAACTTTGTTAAATTAAACCATAATGGTCTTTTTATACCGAACTTATCTAATTTATTATTATTAAACTTTAAATTTATAAATATGAGTGAAAAATTTACGATTGTAATTATGGCAATATTGTTGCCGTTTTTTTTGATGGCACAAACACCTGTTGATACTCTTTGGACAAAAGTAGTAGGCGGTTCAAATATAGAACAGCCCTTTTATTCAGACCTGAAAACCAAAACATCTATGGCAATAGATGACGAAGAAAATATTTTTGTCGTAACAAGTACAATTTCTTCCGATGGCCGGCATTTGCGACGGTTGGTTAATAAAATTAAATTCAAGCGGAGACTCCTTATGGACAAAGGTTTTCGGAGGTTCGTCCGCCGATTCGCCGATGGATGTTGTCGCAGACAACAAAGGAGGGTGCATAGTTGTGGGAATTACATATTCCGACGACGGTTCATTTATTTCCACAGGTCATCACGGCGATAATACCCAACCTGACGGTTTTGTTGCTTTTTTCGATAAAGACGGAGAGATTTCCAAAATAAAACAATTTGGAAGTAAGTCGTGGACTGCGACACTCGAAGACGGAACTGAATTTCAAATCGGGGGCAGTGAAGGACTGTATTCAGTAATTGAGACTTCAGACGGAAATTATATGGCTGTAGGATATTCAAATTCTACCGACGGAGACTTAGTACCTCTCGATGATACGCAATTTTGGACAGGTTGGTTTTTGAAATTCGACCCGAACGGAAAAAATTAAGCTCAAAAAAAATATCGCACGATTATGAAGGTAAAGAGAATGAATATCTAATGTATTTGTATGATGTAGTGGAGGCCGAAGACGGAAATTTTGTCGCTTTGGGATATTCTGCATATTTTTTCGATTCGCCATTTTGGATAGTAAAAACAGACGGTGTGGATAATACAAAAAAAGACTGGTCGGTATTATATACTTCAAAAGAGTCTTTTGAAGAAGCTGTTGCATTGACCAAAAAAGACAAAGATACTTATGTTATAACCGGCTGGATTATGGGACGAGGCGGTGATGTCGATATGAGCAGAGCGGAATATTCAGGTATTTGGGCATTCGAAATAAACGACAAAGACGGTTCGATGGGATCACAAAATGTACTGGGCGGCTCAGGTTTTGAAGAACCTACTTCTATACAAACTTTATCAAATGGAAATATTTTAATTAGCGGATATACAAGTAGTTATGACGGTGATGCTTTCGGAGGATATGGAAGTAACGATTTTTGGTTGCTCGAACTTGATGATAATCTCGACACATTGCTAACGCACAAATTCGGCGGTATGCTTTCCGATAAACTTGCATCTGTAGCAGAAACAAAAGCAGGAGATGCTTTTTATGTTGCAGGAACAACAAGCTCAACTGATTATTATGTAAACAGAAATGTCGGAGAGTCCGATATTTGGGTAGGAAAAATAAACGCAAACAAGAGTATTTCTGTTGAAAATATCCAAACTTTACAAGATTTTCCTGTACCGAAAAAGGAATTTTTAATTTGCTGAATGCCGATAGAAAATCCATAACGATTTACGATATTCTCGGAAAACCGATAATGTTCAAAGAAATTAAATCCGATACAGAAGAAATTAATTTGCAGGATAAGAACAGCGGAATTTATTTTATTAAATTTAACGATAATAACAAAACTATTAAAATTATTGTCGAGTAAATTTGTAATGTATTCATTAACCAATATACAAAAATAATGCTTTGTCAAACGGTGAAGCATTATTTTACTAAATTAATCCACAACGGATTTAATTTTTCCTTCCGATAATCGAGTTTCAATAATATCCCCCTTATTTACATCACTTGGCTTCTTTACTATTTTACCATTATTCGTTGTAAAAGAATATCCCATTTTAAGGATATTTTCCGGATTTATATTTTTTATTTTATGCTCTGAAATTTCCAAATCATGATTTTTATTTTTCAGGAAACTTTTACTTGCATTCAGTAAATTATTTTTCTGATTATTCAGAGCGATATTTTCTTTAAAAAAATAGCTTTTCAAATTGCCTGACAAATTATATTTTTCAATATTTTCAATTTTTCGGATATTATTATTTATAAATAATTTCACATTTTCGGATAACTTACCTGCAATTTCATGGTATTCTGTATTCCTGTTCAAAAGTAAAGAATTAACAAAAGGAATAAATTTATCCGATAAATCATTTATTGTATTTTTCCCTATTTCAATAAAATCAGACATGAAACTTCTTAACTGATAATAACTTTCGTCAATATCAGTTTCAAATGAATTTAATTCCGAAATTAAAAAATCGGCAACAGCCGTTGGAGTTTTCAATGCTGTGTGTGCAACTATATCGGTAATTGAATTATCTCTTTCGTGTCCGATACCGGTAATTACAGGCATTGGAAACTGACTGACATTTAAGGCAATATTATAATTATCAAAATAACTCAAATCAGATTTAGACCCGCCTCCCCTTATTATTACAAGGACATCAAAAATATCTTCATTTTCATAAACTTTATCCATGCCGGAAATTACAGATTCCTCAGTATTCTCACCTTGCATATATGCTTCAAACAACTTTGTATAAAACTTATAGCCGAATTTATTATTAGAAAGTTGTTCTATAAAATCACCATATCCGGCAGCCGAAGACGATGATATTATCGCAATTTTTTGTGGAACAAAAGGAAGTTCGGTTTCTTTATTCATTTCCAAAACACCTTCTTCTTTCAAACGTTTTATTATTTCTAATCGTTTTTGTTCGATGTCGCCCAATGTGTATGTAGGGTCTATATCTCTAATATTCAGACTAAGTCCGTAAATTTCACTAAATTCTACCGTTATTTTAACCAACACCTTTATTCCTGCCCGAAATTTGTGTCCGGTTGTTGTTTCAAAATACGGCTGCAACATACGAAAAGTTGAAGCCCAAACTGTGGCACGTATTTTGGCAATAGTTTGTTGTTTGGAGTTTTTTTCGACAAGTTCAAGATAGGCATGACCGTTGTTTACGTGCATTTCACTTATTTCAGCAATAATATTGTAAGCATAGTCCAAATTGTTTTTCAGAGTATCTTTTATTTTGGTATTAAGTTGTGATAATGTAAGTTCTTCCATTTTAAATTTACTTAGACTTTGAAATTAGAACGTTTTTATTTTGTTGATTTTTAGAGTATTACATCAATTTTATAAAGAAAACAATATAACAGACTTTATTGCCGATTCATTTAAAAATTCATCAAAATTATATTTTTTTTTGATATTAATGTATTAAGTATTTGTATTTTATTCAATTAAAGTATATTTTTGTTGAAATTTATTTATACTGAAGTGAAAGTAGTTTCCTGATTTTAAAAAACTGCACACTGCACCTGTTCAGGTATTTTATCCTGACAAGTGCAGTATATATTTATTTACTCGTTTTTATAATTTAATTTCTGCAAGTGAAAGTAAAACTAAAAATACAAGGTAAATTATTACTGTATATTCTAAGTACATCTTTATTAATATACGGAATTGCATTTGGTTACTTAGTTAATTTGATGATTAAAGACAATGTTGCAAGTGCCGAACGGACAACCGATGCCATTGTACAAAAATATGCAAACTTAGCAACATCAGAACTTAAAAGTGATTTTGATATTACCAGAACAATAAAAGATGCCGTAAAAAAATATCCCGATTTTTCTCCCTCCGAACGAGAGAAAGTATTTGACCCCATACTTAAAGAAGTTCTAAATAATCACAAAAATTATCTTGCCGTTTGGTACACATGGGAACTTAATGTCATCGACCCCAACTATAAATTGGCACACGGAAGAATACAACGTGGTTATTACAGACTTGGCGGAATCAGTTCTAAAACAAGGGATACCGTTGATATAACCGGCGAAAATATCGGAGGAATTTATTACAATATCAAAACAAACCCTCGTGAAGTTTTATTAGACCCCTATATTTCAACATTTAAAGATGTTCGCTTTAAAAATGACTCATTATTTATGGCAAGTTCTATTGTTCCAATGTTTTACAAAGGAAAATTTGCCGGCTTGGTAGCGGTAGATGTAGAGCTTGACAGATTTCATGATATTACTGAAAACATAAAACCTTACACAGACTCTCAATCATTTATGGTTGCCAATAACGGAAATATTGTTTCGGCAAATAATAAAGATTTTATCAACAATCCGCTTTCTAAAATGTTTGAAGAGGGAGTTATTGATGCCGAAATTATGCAAAAAATAACATCAGGAAAACAAATAACTTTTTATGCACAAGTTAACGGACAAAATTCTTATGTAAGTATTTCGCCCATGTATGTCGGCGGAAGTGTTACACCTTGGTCTATCGGAATCATTGTTCCTATTGACTTTGTGATGAATAAAGTTGTAATAAGAACTTATGTTACCGGAGCTGTTGTAATTTTAGGATTAATAATCATTACATTAATAATATGGTTTATTTCCGGACAATTAACTTTCCGACTCAGCGGTATGACTTCGGTAATTACCGACCTTGCTTTGGGAGATATTCATAAGTCGAAATTAATGAAAATACACTCACAAGACGAAGTTTCGGATATGCGTACTTCCGTAAACAGTCTGATTTTGAGTTTGAATAAAACCGCTGATTTTGCTACAGACATAGGAAAAGGAAATTTAGATACGGAATATAAACCATTAAGTGAAAACGACAAACTTGGGAACTCTCTTTTAGAAATGCGTCAAAGTTTGAAACAAGCACAAATTGACGAAAAAAACAGAAAGGAAGAAGACCGAAAATTAAATTGGGCAACACAAGGAACTGCCAAATTTTCAGAAATTTTAAGAACCAATACCGACAACTTAAATGCTTTTACTTATGCCATTATCAAGGAATTGGTACAATATGTCGAAATTAATCAGGGTGGAATCTTTATAATAAATGATTCGAACGAAGACGACAAATATATCGAACTTGCGGCAAGTTATGCTTACGAACGTCGTAAAATGTTGCAAAAAAGAATAAATTTCGGTGTGGGATTAATCGGGCGATGTATTCAAGAAGCTGAAACCATATCTTTTT
>JAOZMN010000602.1 GCA_029934265.1 Bacteroidales bacterium | reverse complement strand
TTTAGTGGATACTTTTCAACCGGAATACCGGGTACTTTTCAATTGAAATATACAAGAGCATATTTTGAACGAAAACGTACTTATTTATTCTTTCGATAAAAATATACATATTGATATGCAAAACGTAAAAGGCATTAAAAACTTTATCGAAATACAAGATATGCTCGGCAAGACTATCGTAAAAAGAAACCTTGAAGCCGACAGGACGGAAATCCCGATGAGCAAATTTTCATCAGGAAATTATATCGTAAAAGTAATAACCGAAAATAAGGTTTACGACAGGAAAGTGTTTGTGAAATAAATTGAAATTTGATGCAAATTAAAAAAGCGTAGATAAAAATCTACGCTTTTTTAATTTACGTTGTAAACCGATACCGGTTATTTCAATATCCGAATTTTTCCAATGACAAAGGTGAATCTCTCCAATTTTTCGATACTTTTACAAAAAGTTCCAAAAATACTTTCTTTCCGAAAAACTCTTCCATATCAATACGTGCTTCCGTCCCTACCCTTTTTATTGCCTTGCCTTGATGACCGATAATAATTCCTTTTTGAGAATTTCGAGCGACATAAATTATACTTCTTATTTTTATTATTTTTTCTTCATTTCTAAACTCTTCAACTTCTATTTCAACAGAATACGGTATTTCTTTTTTGTAATGAAGTAATATTTTTTCTCGTATAATTTCCGAAACGAAAAAACGCTCACTTTTATCTGTCAGTTGGTCTTTCGGGAAAAACGGAGGCGAAACAGGCAATAATTCTATTACTCTGTTAAGTAAATTATCAACATTAAATTTTTCCAGTGCCGAAGTCGGAAATATTTCTGCTTGCGGAAGTAAAGTTTGCCAAAAAACGGTTAAATCATCTACTTGTTTTGGATTTGAAAGGTCTATTTTGTTCAAAACAAGCAAAACAGGGATACTCGATTTTTTTACTTTATTCAAAAAATCTATATTCTTATCAGCTGTTTCGTAAATATCCGTAACGTACAGAAAAATATCCGCATCGGTAAGTGCCGATTTGGAAAAATTAAGCATCGACTCTTGCAGTTTGTAATTCGGTTGCAATACGCCGGGAGTGTCGGAATACACAATTTGAAAATCATCACTGTTTACTATGCCCATTATTCTGTGCCGTGTGGTTTGTGCTTTCGAGGTAATTATCGAAATTTTTTCACCGACCAAGGCATTCATCAATGTAGATTTTCCGGTATTCGGATTACCGATAATATTTACAAATCCCGCTTTATGATTATTGTTTTCCATTTTCTTAAATTTTTCGACTGCAAAGCTAATGAAAACATATTCATTATTAATATTTTTTTTGTTTATTTTGTTTGAACCGCAAGAAACAAACTACAAACCCAAAATCAACGTTTCCTTTTGGTAGAAAATACCTGAAGTTTTAAAAAATCATGTGCTAATCATTTTTATTGGTTCTACTGGAATTTGTGTGAATACAGGTCCAGTTTACCATTAAATCGTTCC
>JAOZMN010000220.1 GCA_029934265.1 Bacteroidales bacterium | reverse complement strand
AACCTATTTCTTATTACTATCGCAAAACCACTTTTATCACCTTGTTTTACTTCTCCGAATTCAAAATCGGTACCGTCTTCAAACTTGATAATCGGCGGGTTTTGAATCACTTGCTCGGAATATTTTTCTTTAATTGTTGCACTTATCGTAAATCTGTGATTTCTGTCGTACATTCCGTTAAGACTTACGTTTACTCGGTCGCTTACGTAGTCCCAGTCATTTCTTAGCGAAGCATCATAAGTTATTACGATTTTCCCTTTTTCTTTTCCTTTCAGCGTTTCGGGTACGGCTTTTATTGTGATGTGTTTTGGTACCGGTTTTTTGTCGAAGGTAATTTTAATCGGCTCTGTGGTAGGATTAACGATTCCTACTTCTTTTGTAACTTTATCGGTATTAAAAACTCTTCCGAAATTCAAATTGCTTGATTTTAAACGTATTTCACCAATTTTATATCTGTATTCGTCTTCTAATGTTTTTGGTTTTCTTTGTACTTCACCTTTTATGCGTAAAACTTTCGTACTGCCCTCTGCATTGGAAGTTACGGTAATGGATTTGTTAAATACGCCGGGTCTGTTTTTGGGATTGTAAGTTGCACTGACGTATCCTTTTGCTCCGGGAGGTATCGGATTTCTGGTGTAATCGGTAGCCGTACAACCGCAACTTGCTTTTACATGGCTTATTATTATCGGTTCGGCACCGGTGTTGGTGAAATTAAATTTATGTGTTACAGGTCCTGCCTCTTCTTTTATTTTCCCGTAATCATAAATTTCTTTGTCGAAAGTTATTTGTGCGTTGTTGGTTTGCGAATAAGCTGTTGTATTTATTAAAAATAAGCAAAGCATCGCCGGAATAAAAAATTTAATCAGTCTCATTTTGTAAAATTTTTAGTTAGACATTAGATATTTATACTTGCTTCAAAAAAGATATTTAACGATATTAAATTCAGGGGCAGCTGTTTAACTTCGTAAAATAAGTAATAATAGTTGTCCGAACCTCTTTTGGGGCATATTCTATTTTAAAATGCAAATTTAATATAAATATTTTCAAATTTCAATTTTATACATTTTTTAACAGAGAAATTTAAAGAAAATTCATATAAAATTAGAAAAGATAAAATTTAAAATACTTATTATAAGCATTTTAAACCTCATCTTTTTTAAGTTTATATAAATTTATTTTTATACGTTCAGTTAATAATTTGTATCGAACTCAATAAATTATTTAAGTTCGCATACTTGCCAACCTGAATCCGGGTCGTTTCCTTTTGCGTCTAAGCCAACTTGAAATAACCATTCGTGTCGTGCAAATTCTCCCATATAAGAAGGTTGTAAATTACCTTCGGGTAGTTGAAATTCGTAAGACCAATTATAAGTTTGTCCCCCGTTAAGTGTTTCAGCTCCCGAAATTTGAAATTCTTGACGTGCAAAAATGTCTCTTTCTATATTTACTCCTCGTGTAGCCTCGCTTCCGAGTTCTCTTTCCGGGACACTGATACTTTCTACGCTTTTAACCCAAAGATATACTTGTGTAATATCAATCGGGGCATCTTTAATTTCGGCGGTTACATCTATTTTTATCGTACTTCGAACATCGGTTGCCTCAGCAGTTATTGTTACTTTTGCTCCGCCTCCGGTCAATTTGTTTTTCATTTTGCTTAAAAATCCCATAGTTTTAAATGATTAAAAATGTTTCAAGGCAAATGTATAAAAAAATTGTGTGAAAAAAGTTATTTTATAAATAAATATTAATATTTTCGCATTATTATTTATTCAATCATTCAGTTATTCATTCATTGATATGCAAATTAAACGCTGTTTAACGACTTTATTATTTTTGATTATTTTTATTTCCTTTTCATTTTCGCAAGGTTATAAAATAGGAATTACCGTAAAAGATTTTCCGAATAAAAATATTATTTTAGGGTATCATTATAATGGTGAAATTTTCAAAGCAGATTCTTTAATAACTGACAGCAAAGGGAATGGTGAATTTTCGGGAGTGGAAGATTTACCCGGCGGAATGTATCTTATTTATTTTCCTTCCGGTAAATATTTTGAAATTTTATTAAGCGATAAGCAACAATTCAGCATTATTTGTGATAAAACGGATTTTTTGAATACGGTATTTTTTGTAAATTCTCCTGAAAACACAGCTTTTTTTAATTATCAAAAAAAATTAAGTAGTTTTTATATCCGAAAAAATAAACTTATTGAAGAACTTAATAAATATGGTGCTGATTCTGTCGGTTCTTATAAAATAAAAATAAATAATATCGGTAAAAACATTGCTCGCTATAAGAAAGATTTTGTTGAAGAGAATAAAGAATATTTTGTTTCGACATTAATAAGGTGTACAATAAATCCTGAATTTACCGATATGAAAAATAAACCGGACGGAATGCCGGATTCGACTTATGCTTATTTGGAATATCGAAAACATTTTTTTGATAATGTCGATTTTTTGGATAAACGACTTTTGAGAACTACTGTTTTTTACAATAAATTAAATCATTTTCTTAAAAATTTGATGCCTGCCGATTATGATGAAATAAAAAAAGAAGTTGATAAAATTCTCGAAAAAGCAAAAATAAACGAAGAGGTTTATAAACATACGCTAACTATTATTTTCGATTATTACAGAAAAAGCAAGGTTATAACTCACGAAATTGTAGGTGTTTACATTGCCGAAAATTATTACTTAAAATCAGATTTGAAAATATATCCTGCTTTGAAAAAGAAAATGGAAAGCTATGTAAAAGCAACAAAACCAAGCTTAGTCGGCAATATTGCACCGGCTTTGGAAATGGAGGATATATCGGGAAATATCCGTAAATTGTATGATACTGATGCAAAATATATAATTTTATATTTCTATGACACTGATTGTGAAGTATGTAAATCGGAAACTCCGAAGCTTAAAAAACTTTACGACAGGTTTAAAAGTAAAGATGTCGAAGTAATTGCGTTTTATGCTTTTGAAAAAAACGATGCTTGGAAAAACTATGTGGAAGAAAATGATTATTTCGATTGGATAAACGTTCACGACCCCGAAAACCTGTCCGGTTTCAGGGAATTATACAATATACACGGCAGTCCGACTGTTTTTCTTTTGAATAAAAATAAAAGAATAGTAATTAAATATATCACAATAGAACAATTAACCGGATTGCTGGAAAAATTTTTGAAGTAAAGCCGGAAGACTTTGTTTTAAGTACCATTACATAAGTTTTTTCGTATTCCGGTTTGCATAATAATCATATTATCAATATATTAAAAATTCGGTTTTACCCCATTAAAAAGGTCGAAGGACTTAAGACTTTCATAATTAAATACTTATAAAAAAGTATCAAACTATTGTTTATTTATGGATTGCATCAATTAATCCGGGTAAAAATTCTTCTACCGATACAGCAAGATTTGACATAAAAAGTTTGATTGCTATTGCCAATAATATTATTCCGAATACCTTTCGGAGAACCATTATAATTGTAGCTCCAAGTATTTTTTCGATTACTTTTGTTAATTTCAAGACTACAAAAACGAGTATAATATTCAAAAATAGTCCGATGGCGATATTAATTGTATCATATTCCGCCTTGAGCGACAATAATGTAGTAATCGAGCCGGCACCGGCAACAAGCGGAAAGGCAATAGGGACAATAGTACTGCTGTTCATCGGGTCGCTTTTAAACAGCTCGATTCCAAGTACCATTTCCATTGAAAGGAAAAAAAGTACCAGCGAACCGGCAATGGCAAAAGATGAAATATCTACTCCGAAAATACCAAGCAAACTTTCGCCTAAAATCAAAAACAACATAAGTATCAGCAGAGAAACAAAGGAAATTTTTCCGGCTTCGATAGTGTTTCCTTTTGCTTTTATGTCCAGTATTATCGGAATGGAACCGATGATGTCAATTACGGCAAAAAGTACCATAAAAGATGACAAAGAATCTAATAAATTAAAGTTCATTACAGACGTTTTAAATTTATAATTAAGATAATTAATTAACTGTAAATAAGTTAGTTAAACTACATAAAATAAAATTTTCAAAGCTTTGTGAGCCAAAAAAGTCTGCAAATGTATTGTTTGTAAAATCTTATACAAAAAAAACTTTAATGATATTTGTCAATTAAGGTCAAAGACCTTAGATTTGTAATAATTTTTCGAGGTAGTGTTTTTTTATACCGTAAATTTTCTTTACGGCTGATATGTTTTTGAGTATTTCATTTTTTTTTATAGAATCACCGGTGATTTTTTTTCCTACAATCATTAAATTTTTCGGGGTGTGTTCCGATGAAATAAATTCAAAAATATTTGTTCGATAGCCGAATGCTTCCATAATCATTGCTCGCAGGGTGTCGGTAATTATTTCGGCTTGTCGCTCTTTGAGGATACCGTGCTTTACAACATTATAAAGTTCGCCGGTTACGTTAAATTCTTTTCGGATTTGTTTATGACAGCAAGGTGCACAAACTATCAACGATGCATCGGATTTTATTCCTCTGAAAATTGCCTCGTCTGTGGCGGTATCGCAAGCATGTAGTGCTATCAGGACATCTATTTTTTCAAGTTCGGCATTTTCGATTGTTCCTTCAATAAATTTCAATTTCTCAAAAGATGCTTTACCGGCAATTTCGTTACACTTTTGTACTAAATTTTCTCTAAATTCAACTCCGGTCAATTTTATATTTTTTTTGCTCTGATTTGTCAGATAGTCGTATAAAGCAAAAGTCAAATATCCTTTACCTGCTCCCATATCTACAATATGCGAATTATCGGTAAGGTTAATTTGGGTCAAATACGGCTCTAAAAGCTCGATATATTTATTAATCTGCTTAAATTTGTCCGTCATTTCTCTGCGAATTTCTTCTTTTTCGTTGGTAATTTCCAATTCTCGCAGATAAATATTTCCTTTGGGATTTATTAGTCGATATTTAATTTTATCGTGCTTGAAATTAGTAAGCGGTTGTAGAGTTGCCTCTTTTATTTTCAGCAAAACTTTACCTTTCGAATTAATTATCAAATTAATATTTTCGGTATTTGAATAAATATCTGCATTAAAAAAATCATTTTCAAGAGCTTTGCGTATCAAATTTATACCTTCCTCCGGTTCGTAATTTTTTGTTATGTCGTTGGTATTATGCTTGTAAACGAAATTCAGACGAGTACCTTTTTTCAATTCAACGATAGTAACGGTAATCTTTTTTAAGTCGGAAATTTTATTTCTTCTACCCGCAAGAATTAATTTTATCAACATTTTATTGTCGATAATAAATTCAAGTTTATCAAAAAAAACTTCCATATAATTATTATCTTTTTTACTGTTCATTGCAGGATTTTAAATTGTGAAATTTTAATTTGTTCATTGTAATTTATTTATTACTCATACCATTTAGAGTACATCAAATAATTTGTCGCAATTTTCTGTATCATTTCTTTTGATTGTTCGGCTTCTATTGTTTTCACACGTTTGGCGGGGACTCCGGCATAAATGCTGTTCGGTTCAACTATCGTTCCGGTTTTTATCAGTGAACCTGCGGCTATAATGCTGTTTTCGCCT
>JAOZMN010000601.1 GCA_029934265.1 Bacteroidales bacterium | reverse complement strand
TCGGAAATGTAGGAAGAAATATCGCAAGAATTGCAAAAGGTTTCGATATGGAAGTATGTGCTTTTGATACTTTTGTTCCAAAAGAAATAATTGAAAAAGGCGATATAAAAGCAATGGATTCAATGCAAGAATTATATGAAAATTGTCAATATATTTCTTTAAATATTCCGGCAAATGCAGATACAAAAGGTTCAATCGACTATAAATTAATAAATTCGATGCCTGAAAATGCAGTTATCGTAAATACCGCCCGAAAAGAAGTAATCAACGAAGATGATTTACTTAAAATAATGGAAGACAGAGCCGATTTTACATACATTTCGGATATTGCACCGGATTGCAAAGAAACTTTCGAGCAAAAATACGAAGGAAGATATTTCTTTACTCCCAAAAAATCAGGAGCACAAACTGCCGAAGCAAATATAAACGCCGGAGTTGCCGCAGTAAAACAAATAATAAACTTTTTTGAAAGCGGAGATACAACTTTCAAAGTAAATTAAAAATAGTTATCAGTTACCCATTATCAGTTAACAGTTATTTATATAATAATCAATAATTGAAAAAAAATGTCAATATTAAAACCATTCAAAGGAATACGCCCAACGGCGGAACTTGCAAATAAAGTCGCATCACGTCCTTATGATGTACTAAATTCGCAAGAAGCAAAAAAAGAAGCAGAAGGAAATCCTTACAGCTTTTATCATATCAATAAGCCGGAAATCGACCTGCCGGCAGATGTTGATATTCATTCGCAAGAAGTTTACGAAAAAGCGGCTGAAAATTTCCGTAAAATGTTTGAAGACGGAGTTTTTATTCAAGAAGATAAACCGGCATATTATATATATGCTCAAACAATGTGGAATAAAACTCAATACGGACTTGTAGGTTGCTGTGCGGTAGAAGATTACATGAATAATGTAATCAAAAAACACGAACTCACACGTCCCGATAAAGAAGAAGACCGCATGAATCATGTAAGAGTAGCAGGAATAAATGCGGGTCCGGTTTTCTTTGCTTATAAAGATAATAAAAATATCAACAACATTGTAAATAAGGTTGTTGAAACAAAACCGGAATACGATTTTACAGGCGAAGACGAAGTTCGTCATCAATTATGGGTAGTTGCCGATACCGATAAAGTTTCAAATATCGAAAATGTTTTCGATAAAGAAATTCCTGCAATTTACGTAGCCGACGGACATCACAGAACAGCCGCAGCCGCATTGGTAGGAAACGAAAGAAAGAAAAATAATCCTAACCATACCGGCAATGAAGAATATAACTTTTTTCTTTCTGTAAACTTTCCCGAAAGTCAGCTTACAATTATCGACTACAACCGAGTTGTAAAAGACCTTAACGGAAATACGGAAGCTGAATTTATTGAAAAATTAGAAAAAAGTTTTGACATAATCGAAAAAGGTGAAAAAGAATACAAACCGGACGGATTACATAAATTTTCCATGTATTTATCAGGAAAATGGTACGAACTTACAGC
>JAOZMN010000219.1 GCA_029934265.1 Bacteroidales bacterium | reverse complement strand
AGGCATATTAAAAAAGTGTGAAATTTCAGTATAACACAAAACAAAGTATTTTTGAAAATATGTCAAAATAAATTAAATTATGTCCGGACACAGTAAATGGTCAACCATAAAAAGAAAAAAAGGAGCGGCAGATGCGAAACGCTCAAAAGCATTTTCAAGAATCGTGAAAGAAATATCAATAGCCGTAAAAGACGGCGGAAGTGCTGATATTGATTTTAATCCGAGACTTCGTACTGCAGTGGCAAATGCCAAAGGAGCCAATATGCCTAAAGATAATATTGAAAGGGCAATCAAAAAAGCAAGTTCCGATAATTCAAGTTATACGGAAGTAACTTTTGAAGGAACAGGACAGGGCGGAGTTGCAATTTTTGTAGAGTGTCTTACCGATAATAATCAGCGAACGGTAAGTAACGTGCGTGCGATTTTCAATAAAAAAGGCGGCAGTCTCGGCAAAAATGGTTCGTTATCTTATTTGTTTGAAAGAAAAGGAAGTTTTACCATAAAAAGCGAAGGTTTAGATGTAGAAGAAATTGAACTTGAATTAATTGATGCAGGTTTGGAAGAAATTGAACAAGAAGATGATGTAATAATTCTTACAGTTGCTCTTGAAGACTTCGGAAATATGCAAAAAAAATTGGAAGAATTAAAAATTGAAGCTCAAAATGCAGAGTTGCAACGTATTGCAAACACAAACAGAACTCTCCCGACCGAAACAGCATTAAAAGCACTCAAATTAATAGAAGCACTTGAAGAAGACGATGATGTGCAGAATGTATATCACGATATAGAAATGACCGAAGAATTAGAAGTCGCATTAAATGAAGAATAAGGTCTCTAATTTTTAATGTTGAGTTCGGTATAAAAAGACTCTTAGGGTTTGATTTAATAAAATTTAACAAATCGAAATATTTGATTTACAGTTTGTTACTTAAAACCATAAAGGTCTGATTTTGAGAAAATCTACTTTTTAGACCGAACTCAATGTTACTTAGGCATTCGTGTAAGATTATCATAATCAGTAAGTTATTTGCAAGTAAAGTATCCACTCAAAATACTATGGTAAAATTTAACTTTGCCAAAGTTAAGTAAATTAATATCTATTGATTATCAAGGTGTTATAATTTATTAAAAAGAACTTTGGCAAAGTTTTTACCGGAACAAAAAAAAACAGAGCAATAAAAAATAATGTGATATGAAAACAATAAATTTACCGGATATTTCAAAAGTTTTAACCGACCAAAATAGAACATCAAAATCAAATGATTCGTCTTCCGAAATTACCGATAAAGTTAAAAAAAATCAAAAAGAAAATCTAATTCCGGAAAACCGGAATGAAACCAAAACTGCTTGCGGTATAGATATTTCAATGACTGATGAAAATGAAGATGATTATGAAACATTTTGAAAATTATATTTTTTCAGGAACCGGTTACGCTTTCGGTAAGTATAAAATTACCAATAAAGAACTTGAAGAAGCCGTAAATAAAAAATCACTCGAAGGGTTTAATTCTCAAAGAGTTGAACTAAGCAAAGGCTATATTGCTTTTAAAGAAAAAAATCCCGAAACAAGTCCGTTTTCATATTTTGTCGGTGAAATTATGGGCTTTGAAACACGAAATCATGTAGTACCCTTTCCTCCAACTTTTGCAAAAGCCGAAAATAAAGATACCGCTCTCGAATTGGCAGTAGAAGCGGTTGGTAATGCACTTAAAAATTCAGGAATACACCCCGAAAAAATAGACAAATGGTTTTTCAGTAACGCAACCGGACACGAACAAGCTCCCGGAATTGCCGCAACCGTAAAATGTTTTTTTGTCGATAAAAAAAATCAAAAACCGGCTTTTACTGTAAATTCCGCTTGTGTCGGATTTAATATAAATATACAAAATGCAATAGAATTTCTGAAATGCAATCCGGAAGCGAAACACGTAATTGTTGCTCACACCGAAGTAATGTCCGGTTTGCTGAATAATACTACCGATTTCGTACCTTTTGCAACATTTGCCGATGCCGCCGCTGCAGTTGTTTTAAGTAAAAAAGAGAGTGAAAACAAAGAAGGCATAATTTCAGTTTGCAACAAAGAAGATATGCACATGATAGATTTTTTGGGAGCCGATAAAAAAGGAAATCTGTATATGGGAGCCGGTCAGGTAAAAATAAGAGCTACCGAAAACATTGCAAATATCAGTAAGGAAGTATTAAAAAAAGCCGGAACCGATTTAAAAGAAATAGATTTATTAATACCGCATCAAACAGGAAATGCAATAGTTTTATCGGCTGTGAAAAAATTAAATTTTCCTGTCGAGAAAGTTTATCAAGAAGTTCAAAAAAAGCACGGTAATCTTTCCGGAGCGTCTATTCCCGTATCAATTTCAAAACTTTTTGAAGAAAAAAGATTAAAGCAAGGCGATAAAATACTTTGCTCGACAGCCGGACTTGGCGGAGAGTTCGGAGCATTTCTGTATATCGTTCCAAAAATTGAAAAATCATTAAAAATAAATTATTCACAAGACCTCAAAGGAAAAACTGCAATACTAACAGGTTGTACCGGTGATTTAGGTTTTCAAACTGCCGTTCAACTTGCCGCTCGCTCGTGTAATCTTATTTTACAATATAATTCAAACGATAAAAAAGCAGAAAAACTCAAGGGACTTTTAAAAAATAAAAATACTAAATTAAAATTTATAAAAACCAATTTTTTAAACAAAACCGAACTTGACAATTTTATACTTAATATTTCAGAATTTGATTATCTTATTCATACCGCCGGAGTAACAGGAAAAATAGCTTATGCTTCGGATATTTCGGAAAATGAAATGTTAAGTACCATGAAAATTAATGCTTTAAGTCCGATTGAACTTACAAAAAGATTATTTGATAAATTTAAACCCGGCGGAACAATTATTTATATAGGTTCGGCAGCCGAAGACGCTCAATTTGCAGGAAATTCTGATTATATTGCATCAAAAAAAGCACTACACGGTTTTGCAGTAAGTTTTTCCGATGAAGCAAAGTATAAAAATATTACTACAATTTATTATATGCCGGGTATAATCGCCGGAAAAATGGCAAATAAACTCAATAAAAAACAACTTATAAATTCACTTTCTGCAATAAAACAAGAAAAAATACTTCAAGTTTCAGACGTTTCCGAAAGAATTGTGAAATCTTTATATTTGTTTAAAATAAAAAATGTAAAAGACAATTATGAAAACTCAGCAGTCATAAGAAGAGACGGCTTTTTAACTTTTTGCAAAAATTAGAAATGTTTAAAAAAAAATTCAATATTTTAAGTGTAATAAGTATAATTTTAACTATATTATATTTTTAAAAACAGATATGTTTTTTTGTTGATATAACAGTTCGATTTAAAGATTTTTTAATCAAAACATTATTGTTATTTTTACGAAAAATAAATTTTAATTATCTTATAAACTTAAATTTTTAATAATTATGATTAAAAAACTTTCTTTAATTATATTGTTAGCAATAACAATGAACGTATATTCGCAAGACGGAGAACTTCTGAGACACTGGGACTCGAATGCAAATTTGATAAGTTGGAGTCCGGACAGTGCATATACTGTCTTTCATGCAAGATTTGAATTACCGAGACCGGGTACACTTAATCAAGTTGATTTACGTTTTTCCGGAGATACAGGAAGATGTATCATATATTTATTCGGGCATGAAGGTGGTACAGTTTACCCCTCTTATATTCAGCCCTTATATGAGATACCTTATGGTTATCTGAAAACGGAAACCGGAGAGACAAAATATTCTGTTTATCCGGATAATGTTTTTCTCGACAATACCCAATTCTGGGTAGTAGTAACCGGAATGACTCCCGGAATGAACCTGTTGATGGATGATGTAAAACGAGAGCCTAATTGCAGTTCCGGTAGCGGAGGAAACAATACTTATATGTTGACACAAAGCCAAACTGCTCAAATAAGCGGACCTTATGCTTATGCAATAGATTGTTATTTTGATTATGAAAGTTCTGCAACATCACCGGCATATTTGAAAAGTGTAACGACAGACAAAGGATTGAAAGATGATATAAAATGTAAAACAATGGCGGCTGCCGATTACAACGGCGATGATTATATTGATTTACTTGTTACCGGAAATTTATATCTTAATAACGGAGATGGAAGCTTTACCGATAAAACTTCTGATGCGGGACTTTCAGGAACACCGGCTTCAAATATCTTTGCCGATATGGATAATGACGGTAATCTTGATATTTTGTTCGTAGATGTTGAAAATGAAACTCAAGTTTATCTTGGGGACGGTGCCGGTAATTTTACAAAAGAAACATTGTCAGATTTTCCGTTAGACCTTGGTGGTGTAAACGGTGTAAGTTTAACTGACTTGGATAAAGATGGTTATCTTGATGTTTTCATAGCCGGACTTGCTTCTCCTTGGCCTCAACCTGCTCCGAATTATTTATTTTATAACAAAGGTTCAAAATCTCTTGAATTTGAAGATAAAACTAATCAGCTTGTAAAGGAAAAATGGACAAACAGTGAATATCCTCAAAATCCTAACAGAATGTCGAGAGGCTCAATGTGGATTGATTATGATAATGACGGCGACCAAGATTTATTTATTCCGAATTACAGATTACACCCCGACGAATTTTATAAAAACAACGGAGACGGTACATTTACCGATATTTGTCAAGAAGAAGGAATTGATATAAGTGAAAATACAGGAGGAAGCAATCATGGAACCGGTGTGGATTGGGCTGATTACGACAACGATGGAGACATGGATTTACTTCTTTGTCAATTTGCACACCCCCGTTACATTGCTGAAGGAGCCGACCACCGAACTACAACAGTATATAAAAATAAAGGCTCAAAATTTAATTATTCTTTTGAAGATACTTACGACCCGGAAGCCCCGAACGGAGGTAACGGCATAGAACTTGAAGAAACTTTTTCCGGAGGAACATGGGGTGATGTAAATAATGACGGTCTTGTAGATTTCTATGAAACAGTTTATTACGGTTGTAAATTCGTGAAACTGTATATTCAAAATACCGACCACACATTCAATCTTAAAACTTGGGAATACGGTATCGAACATTTAACAACCGGCGAAGATGCAATTTGGGCTGATATTGATAATGACGGCGATTTGGATTTAATAACCGGATATATGGATACCGATGAAAGTTATAAACTGAATTTGCTTGAAAATACAATGGCTGCCGATAATAATTATATTGACATAAAACTTGAAGCACAGTACGGAAATAAATTTGCAGTAGGTGCAAGAGTGAAAGTTTATGCGGGAAGTGATGTTTACGAACAAGAAATTAATTTGGGAAGAGGTCAATTAATGCAAGAGCCGTACAGACTGCATTTCGGTATCGGTAAAAATTCTTCGGTAGATATGATTGCTGTTCGTTGGTACGGAAATCAATTTTATAAAGAATATTCTTCCGAAACAGGTAATACATTTACTATCAATGCAATAAATAAACTTAAACAGGAAGAAGGCAGTAATATTAATGAAATTACAAACGAAATTGCCGGTTCTTTAGGAGTGTCCTCTTACCCGAATCCGGCTAG
>JAOZMN010000218.1 GCA_029934265.1 Bacteroidales bacterium | reverse complement strand
AATTCAGGTATGTTCATGTTCAAGGCATCTGCCATTGTTGATGAATTGGAAAAAAAAGAAAGTATTCCGGAAAATTTATTTGATTTCACGCCGAATGTAGAAGGAGAATACAAATTAATCGGAAGTTTTATTGAATTTAAACCGAAAGAAAATTTGGAGTCCGGCAAGGAATATTTTGTCGATTTCGCACTCGATAAAATAACGAAAGTTCCCGATGAATTTGAAGAATTTACTTTTAAATTCAATACGATACCGCAAAATATCGAAATAGAAATACTTGAGCAAAAAACGATAGACAAACAGCTGAAATATCAACAAGTACTTGGTGTAATTCGTACCGCAGATGTCGAAACACAAGAAAATATATCTGAAATTCTAACGGCAAAACAAAACAATGAAAAACTAAAAATCAAATGGAAAAGCGATGCCGAAGGACTTAATCATTTTTTTACAATAGACAGTATTTTGCGTCTGGACGTAAAATCGGAAGTTGAATATAAATGGGACGGCGATGCAATAAATGTAGATATTGAAGGAAACGATAAAATTGAAATTCCGGGCAGAAATGATTTTTATCTGATAAATTCCGCAATCGTTCAGCAACCTGACCAATATTTACAACTGCAATTTTCCGACCCATTACAAGAAAATCAAGAATTAGAGGGAATTATTACACTTTCCGGTGTCGATAATTTACGTTTTCTTATAGAAGGCAATACAATTAAAATCTATCCGCAACAGCGTTTGGCAAAACTGACTAAAGTAAAGATACTTACAGGTGTAAAAAATATTTTAGGGTATAAATTGCAAGAATCTGAAAATTTCAATATTGCTTTTGAAGAAATAAAACCGGAAGTCAGACTTGTCGGAAACGGCTCTATATTACCAAGTTCGGAGCAAGGATTAACGTTTCCTTTTGAAGCTGTAAATCTGAATGCCGTAGATATTACAATAATAAAAATCTATGAAAATAATATTCTTCAATTTCTTCAAAACAATGATTTTAACGGAGATAACGACCTCCGCAGAGTAGGAAAACCGGTTTTAAGAAAAACAATACGCTTAGACGACGGGAAAGTTTCAAATTTAAGTATTTGGAATCGTTTTTCGCTTGATTTGAACAATATTATGAAAGCCGAACAAGGTGCAATTTACCGTATAACAATAGGTTTCAGAAAACAACATTCTTTATTTTCTTGCGAAAATTCCGACAGCGAAGACGAACAAGATTTAAGTGAAACGGAAATTGAAAATTACAACGACGAAGCCGAAACTTCAAACTGGGATAACTACGAAAATAACGCCTACCAAGATGACTACTATTATTATTACGATAATGATTACTGGGAAAACAGAGAAAATCCTTGTCATAAATCTTACTACGGAAAACGACGAAATGTATCTCGAAATATTATTGCTTCCGACTTGGGAATAATTTACAAACAAGGAAACGATGAAACCGCCAAAGTTTTTGTTACCGACCTCACAACCGCCGAACCTTTGCACAATGTCAGCGTTGAATTGTACGATTATCAGATGCAATTAGTAAAAACAAAAATCACAAATAAAAACGGGCTTGCGGATTTCGGAAAAGTAAAAAACATTTATTTTGTACTTGCAAAATATGAAAAACAAAAAGGATATTTAAAAGTACAAGACGGAAGTTCGTTGTCTTTAAGCAAGTTCAAAATTGCCGGAACTTCTGTAAAGAAAGGTCTGAAAGGCTTTATATACGGAGAAAGAGGCGTATGGAGACCGGGAGATACAATATTTACAACTTTTATTCTTAAAGAAGGAAACGAAAAATTGCCTGACGACCTTCCGGTTATTTTTGAAATACATAATCCGCAAGGACAAATCGTAAAAAGAGAAGTTCAAACTAAAAGCAAAACAGGTTTTTATCCGTTTATGGCAGTAACCACCAAGGAAGCAGGCACAGGAAATTACGAACTTAAAGTAACAATAGGAACTGTAAATTTTTCAAAATCACTACGTGTTGAAACTATAAAACCCAACCGTCTGAAAATAGATTTGGATTTCGGTAAGAAAATTATTTCGGAAGGTGAAAAAATCACCGGGAACATGAATGTAAAATGGCTTCACGGTGCAAGCGGTAAAGATTTGAAAGTTACAGTAGATGCAACTTTAAAACCGGTAAAAACTACTTTTGAAAGATATTCCGATTTTACATTCGATGACCCTACAAAAGAATATTACAGCGAAACCGAAAGAGTTTTTGATGGAAAAACAGACCAAACCGGAAATACAAAAATAACAGCATCGTTAAACACCGGAAACGAAGCTCCGGGCAAAATGAAAGCAATTTTCTTATCTAAAGCATTTGAAAAAAGCGGAAATTTCAGTATCGACAAATACACAACAGATTACTCTCCGTACACATCTTATGTTGGTCTTAAACTCCCCAAAGGCGACAAAACAAGAGGAATGCTGCTTACCGATATTAGTCACGAAGTAGAAATTGTAAATCTTACTTCGGACGGCAAGCCGGTAAAGGAAAATCAAAAAATAGACATCGCACTATTTAAAATAACATGGCGTTGGTGGTGGGACGAAGGAAGTAATCAAATTTCAGCATATAATTATAAAAATTCTTCAGAGTTGTTAAGCAAAAGTGTCTTAACTACAAAAAACGGTAAAGCAAAGTGGAATATCAAAATAAAATATCCCGAATGGGGCAGATATTTGGTTATCGCAAGAAACAGAATAACAGGACATTCCTCCGGTAAAATTGTATATATAGATTGGCCGGGCTGGGCGGGACGAGCCATGAAGGGTGATTCCGGCGGAGCGTCTATGCTTTCTTTTTCTTCCGAAAAGAAAAAATATAAAGTAGGCGAAAAAGCCAAAATTATGATACCGACTTCCGGCGAAGGCAGAGCATTAATAAATATAGAAAACGGTTCGAAAGTAGTAGAATCGCACTGGATAGAAACTAAAAAAGGAGAAACTCATTTTGAATTTGAAATAAAAAAAGAAATGACTCCGAATATTTATGTAAATGTAACCTTACTTCAGAAACACAGTCAAACCATAAACGACTTACCTGTAAGAATGTACGGTGTAATTCCGATAATGGTGGAAGACCCGACTACTAAAATAAAGCCGGTACTGACAATGCCCGACAAGCTCGAATCGGAAACAACAGTAAGCATAAAAGTTTCCGAAAAAAACAACAAACCGATGACTTACACTTTGGCGATTGTCGATGAAGGCTTGCTTAATCTTACACGTTTCAAAACACCTAATCCTTGGGATTCGTTTTTTGCAAAAGAAGCACTCGGCGTGAAAACATGGGATTTGTTCGATGATGTTATGGGAGCATATTCCGGAGGATTGGACAAATTGCTCGCAATAGGCGGTGATGCCGATATTGACCGAGAAGAAAACGGAAAAAAAGCAAATCGTTTTACTCCGGTTGTAATTTATCTCGGTCCGTTTACGCTCAAAGGCGGAAGTAAAACTCATAAAGTAAAGATACCAAGATATATAGGAGCAGTTCGCACTATGGTAATTGCGGGAAATGACAACGCCTACGGTTCTGCCGAAAAACTTACTCCGGTCGTAAAACCGCTTATGATAATCGGTACTCTTCCAAGAATACTTTCACCGAGCGAAACGGTTAATTTACCGATAAGCGTTTTTGCTATGGAAAAAAACATGAAAAATGCTACAGTAAAAATTTCGACAAACGGATTACTTTCCGTAAACGGAAAAAGCAGTAAAACAATATCTTTCAGTGAACCGGGCGAAGAAAATACAGTTTTTGAATTAAAAACCGGAAACAGACAAGGTGTCGGGAAAGTAAAAATAACCGCAACTTCCGGAGGGAAAACTTCAACTTTTGAAATTGAAATTGAAATCCGAAATCCGAATTTGCCTGCAACGGAAGTACTTGCAAAAGTTCTCGAACCGGGCGAAAGCTGGTCGAGTGCCTGCAAACCGGTAGGAACTGCCGGCACAAATACAGGAACTCTCGAAGTTTCATCAATTCCGCCGATTAGTTTAGAACAACGTCTTAAATATTTGATACAATATCCGCACGGTTGCGTAGAGCAAACAACCTCTGCCGTATTTCCTCAACTTTTTGTACAAGAACTTATTGATATT
Source organism: Bacteroidales bacterium (assembly GCA_029934265.1). Classification (GTDB taxonomy): domain Bacteria; phylum Bacteroidota; class Bacteroidia; order Bacteroidales; family JAADGE01; genus JAOZMN01. The sequence goes on along the minus strand of JAOZMN010000218.1, from coordinate 1,462 downwards.
AATCCTACAAAGAGAAAAGAAATTGAAAAAAACGTAAAAGCCGGTATCAAAAAATTAATGAATTTTCAACTTTCAAACGGAGGATTTGCATATTGGCAAAACGGAAATTCAGCGGACGCATGGGGAACAAATTATGCCGGACATTTTTTGACAGAAGCCGAAAAAGCCGGATATTCCGTTTCAACTTCAGTAATGAAAAAATGGAGAAAATATCAGCTGAAAAAAGCAAAAAAATATACAAACACAACCGGTTCCGCCCAACTTGTACAGGCTTACAGATTATACACTTTGGCACTTGCCGGCAAACCGGCAAAAGCAGCAATGAACAGTATGCGAAGCGACAAAAAATTGTCCGTTGCTTCAAAATGGCGACTTGCGGCGGCTTACAAATTATCCGGCAGAACACAAATTGCAAAAGAAATACTCAAAGGCGTTACTACAAATATCCCTGCATATACGGAGCTTTCAGAAACATACGGAAGCGACATTAGAGACGAAGCAATGATACTCGAAACTCTTACTTTGCTCGACGAAAAAACAAAAGCATTTATGGTACTCAAGAAAATTTCGGAAACACTTTCAAGTAATAAATATTTGAGTACGCAAACCACTGCTTATGCACTTTTATCGGTTTCAAAATACGAAAAACTTATAGGAAAAAATGCCGGTCTGAAATATTCATACTCTTTTGCCGGCGAGTCGAAAAATACATCTTCTTCAAAATCAATTTCGCAAATTAATTTGAATATAGATACGGACAGCAAAACTTTAACCGTAAAAAATACAAGCAATGCAGTATTATATGTTCGTGTAATTTTAAACGGTACGCCTGATGTCGGTGTATTCAAAAATTCAGAAAATCACTTAAAAATGAGTGTCGAATATCAAAATCTTGACGGTAAAAAAATCTCTCCGGAAAAAATATCGCAAGGTTCGGATTTTATAGCAGTAGTGAAAATTACAAATCCGAGTACAAGTCGTGATTTGAAACAAATGGCTCTTACACAAATATTTCCTGCCGGTTGGGAAATAATAAATCCGAGAATGACAAGCCTGCGTTACGGCGAAAATACAAGTTATTCAACATATCAGGATATTAGAGACGACCGTGTTATGACTTATTTCGATATTGACAAAGGAAAAACTGCAACTTACAGAATCGCTCTGAATGCAAGTTATATCGGAAAATATCTTATGCCCGACGTGCAATGCGAAGCTATGTACAATGCAAATATATATTCCCGAAAAGAAGGAAAGTTTGTAGAAGTAAATTCGGAAATGTAAAGTTTATGTAAGGTCTTCGACCTATTTAATGTTGCTTACGCACTTGTGCAAACTTTTAATAATTAGCAAGTTGCAATTAAGTAAATAGGTAAAAACTTTTGTATGTATACTTATAAAATATTTATGAGTTCAGTCTAAAAAGTATATTTTTTCACAATCAGACCCTTAGGGTTTTAAT
>JAOZMN010000217.1:2110-5604 GCA_029934265.1 Bacteroidales bacterium | reverse complement strand
TGCAGACGAAGAACACTTAAAATACCCATTAAGAGATTTTCTAAAAGAAACATTCTATTCGGATAATGCGATAAATACAAAAGGACGTTTCGATTTTGCTATTCATCTTGATAAGAATGAAAAAAGTAAAGTAGCTGTAATAATTGAAACAAAAACAGTAGGCAGTAAAGAAATGATTAGCAAGACTGACTTGCAAGCAAAATCAATGTATCAATCATTATTATATTATCTGCGTGAAAGAATTGACAATCAAAATAATGATATAAAACACATTGTAATAACTAATTTTTATGAATGGTTTATTTTTGATGCTATCCTATTTGAAAAACTCTTTTTCCAAGATAATAAATTACGAAAAGAATTTACAGATTGGAGTAATAATAAAAAAACAAGTAAATCAACAGATTTATTTTATAAAGAAATAGCTCCAAAATACATAAAACAATATGAAAAAGAAATAGAGTACACATACTTAAATATTAGCGAAATAGATACTGATATTTTACAAAATAAAAAGGAACTCATAAGAATATATAAGATTTTATCACCAGAGTTTTTACTGAAAAAACCTATAACAAATGACAGTAATACCTTAGATGCTAAATTTTACTACGAACTATTATATATAATCGGTTTAGAGGAAGTAAAAGAAAATGGAAAGAAAATTATAAAAAGAAAAAAAGAAAAACAATATGCAACTTTAATAGAAAATACTATATCAACAATAACAACCGAAGACAGATTAGAAAATATTGCAAATCCACAAGAATACGGACAAACAAAATCGGAACAAATAGAAACCATTGCATTAGAATTGAATATTTTATGGATAAACCGAATTATATTTTTAAAACTCCTCGAAGCACAACTTATCAGTTATCATAATAATGATATAAGCTATAAATTTCTTAATTCAAAAATCATAAATGATTTTGATGAATTAAATCAACTATTTTTTGAAGTTTTAGCCGAGCGAACAAGTGAAAGAGTGGCTTATTTAAAAGAAAAATTCAAAAATATTCCATATTTAAACAGCTCACTTTTTGAGCATACTAAATTAGAAAAACAAATAATACGAATAAATAGTCTGAAAAGTAGATTAATATTACCACTGTTTAGTAAAAGTGTTTTGAAAAAAGGCAACAAAGAATTAACGATATTAGAATATATTTTAAATTTTTTAGATGCCTTTGATTTTACAAGTGTAACAACTGAAGAAATCCAAGATGAACAAAAAAACTTAATAAACGCTTCTGTACTTGGACTAATTTTTGAAAAACTAAATGGATATAAAGAAGGTTCATATTATACTCCTGGGTATATTACAAGCTATATGAACAGGGAAACTATTGGGAACGCAGTTGTGCAAAAATTCAAAGAAGCAGGATACCAACTTTCTCAAAACTTCAATTTTACCGAAAGTCTTAAAGAACTAAAAAGTTTAATTTCCAACCATAAAGTAGCGAACAATATAATAAACAGTCTGAAAATTTGCGACCCGGCAGTTGGCTCCGGACACTTTCCTGTTTCTGCTCTAAATGAAATTATTGCGATAAAATCAGAACTTGGTATTTTACAATACAGAACTGGTAATCCTATTATTAATTACAAAGCAGAAATTGTAAATGATGAATTAATAATTATCAATAAATTTACAGAAGAAATTTTTGAATACAATCTTAATAAAAAAGATAACCCAATAGACTTTAAACAAGAATTACAAGAAGCAATATTTCATGAAAAAGAAACAATCATTGAAAACTGTATTTTTGGTGTAGATATTAATCCAAACTCTGTAAATATATGCAGATTAAGACTTTGGATAGAGCTACTTAAAAATTCATATTATACAAAAGATAGTAATTACAAAGAACTGCAAACATTACCCAATATTGACATCAATATCAAAAAAGGAAATTCTCTTGTATCTATTTTTGGTCTTAATGGACAAGGATTTACCAATGGTCAGGCTCAAAAAATCCGCCAAGCAACGCAAAAATATAAAGACCAAGTTATTATATATAAATCCACAAATGACAAACAAACAAAAAGAAACACAGAAGAAGAAATCAAAAATGTTAAAAAAAGATTTTCAGAGTTTATAAATCCTAAAGACAAAGATTTTATATCTTTGAAAGTACTAAAAGCAAAATTAACAGAAATTGAGAGTCAAAATTCTGCTTTGATGACCAAAAATGACATTAAAACTTGGAAACACAACTTAAATACATTACCGATTAAGATTGACAAGTTAGAAAAAGAATATCAACAAAAACAAAAAGACCTTTACGAGCAAGCATTTGAATGGCGTTTTGAATTTCCGGAAATATTAGATAAAAACGGCAACTTTGTGGGTTTTGACGTAATTATAGGAAATCCGCCGTATATCAGTGCGGTCGATATGGCACGAAATACACATATCAAAAAATATAATAAGGATAATTACCCCGATGCTACCGGAGCTTATGATATTTTTGTATTGTTTTTAGAAAAGGCTACTCAGTTACTAAAAGCACAAGGAGTTTATTCTTGGATAATTCCAAATAAATTTTTATCAGCACAGTATGCAGAAAAAATTAAAGCTAAGTTAATCAAAAACGGCTTGACTAAATCCATAGATATATCACACATAAAAGTTTTTGAAAAAGCAAGTGTTTATCCCATAATAATACAAGGAAATAATACTGCCGGAGAAAACGAATTTACAAAATATCATGTTAAAGATGAAGACCAACTAAAAACAGGTAAATTAATAGAATATCCTAAACTAACGGAATACCCTGTTTTCAAAGATTTTGGTATCAAAATAATGTCAGGAACAACTGGCTTTGAAGCAGGAAAAATAAAAAAAATGCTATCCGAAAATAAAACAAAGGATAGCTTTCCATTTATTGTCAGTGGTTGTATCGACCAATATTCGATTGATTACAAGAATGTTAGATTCATGGGTAACAAATACAAACAAGCATATATCGAAAATAAAGACAATAAAGTAGCAAAAAGCAAATGGGAGTTCTGGAAAAATAAGAAAATAATTCTCGCAGGAATGACAAAAAAAGTTGAAGCAGTTTGGGAAACACAGCCCACAGCTATTGGTGTAGGAACTTATGGAATCTACGACTTTGGGGATTTTGAAGCTAAATTCATACTTGCAATACTTAATAGTAAGTTTTTATCATACTATATAACTCAAAAATTTAGAGATAAACATCTTGCAGGCGGATATTTATCAATTAATAAAAATACAATTGAAAGATACCCGATTGTAAAAGCAAATAAAAAGCTCCAGTTAAAATTTGTCTCAATAGTAGATAAAATCATGAAATTAAAAAAAGAGAATAAAGAAATAACAGAACTTGAAAATCAGATTGACGAAATGACCTACAAACTTTATAAATTAACAAAAAAGGAAATCAAACTTGTTGAAAGCTATCAAGTATAAGATTTAAAAACTTAACATTTGCTTAGTTGTCAGTTGTTTGGGTGCTTGTTTT
>JAOZMN010000217.1:0-2100 GCA_029934265.1 Bacteroidales bacterium | reverse complement strand
CAAGGTTGTTAGCTTAAAATATTTTAAAAATTACTACTAACAATTTGCACCCATGGATTAACTTTATGTTTGTTTTACACAAAAAACACTCAATAACTTTATATTATTGCTCATAATGAGCAGCTTGCAAAAATAAGTTCAAATAATACAATAGTGGATTGGTGTAATACACCAAGGACAACGTTAGGGCTAAAAAAATAATAACTAAAAACAAAATAAAATGTGAAATGAAAAAATAGCAGCTTACTAAGTGTGTAGATATACTTACAGGCAGGGAGTTAATTCATAGTCTTTCTCTAAGCAAAACTGTGTGAGTTTATACAATTTAAAATCTTTAATATTGAGTAAAATGAACAATTTAAAATTTATTTTAAGCACTCTCTTAATTATTAGTGCAATGTTTTTTGGCTGTCAAAAAGATGACAGCCTTACAGAGATAACAAATGAAGCATCAGAGCCATTTGAGCAAAAGTCCCAACAACTAAACTACAATAACCTCACTATTGCTGATGTTCCCATAATTGAAACTTTCGATAAAATGTTATATTTTAAAGATAACAAACAATATGAAAAAATTACGACTATTCTTGCAAATTCGAATGAAACAGAGTTAGATAATTGGGAAAAACAAATGGATTTTGTTTCTTTAAGAAGTATTCAAAATCAGATATATGACAAGTTAGAAAATGTGAAATCAGAAGATGAAATTAGAAGTTTTTTAGCAAAATATGATAAAGTTTTTGAATTGTATTTAAATGAGGAAAACGAACAAGAGATTAGACCTATTATAGATGGTCTTGTTTTACCTATTCTTATTAATGAAAATGGTTTTTTTAGAGTTGGAAACACTGTATCAAAAGTTACTTCTGATTATTTAATTTCAGCAGATATAAGCAACTATGAAATGCTGAAAAATATAACAAATAAGGAGGCAGCTACAATTGAGAATAATGAAATCTTTTCTGTAAAAAAACACACTGTTAAAAGTTATAGGAGCTGTGGTTATGGTAGCAACGCCTCAGTTACAAGTGGGAAGCGAAGAGTTAAAATATGGTTTATTGTTGAAAACAATGGGAGTGGTAACATTTATAGATATGATTCAGGAATAAAAGTAAGAGGTTATAAAAAAGTGTTGGGAATATGGTATTGGTATAAAACCAATCTAACTCTTTATGCCTCAGAATATACTGTTACTTACCCCAGTTCTTATTCCAATGGCTGGATATACAATGAAAAAGATATTTCAGTAGCTCACCAAAGTCGTGAAACAACTGTTATTAGAGTTACTAAACTTCTAAGTTCCTTTTATTATAACGGAAGCAGCACTCCAAGTTATTACTTTAACAGCTATGACGGACGTGCTTCAAGTAGAGGTGTCGGCAACAACATTGTAAGATTAACTTGTGGTCAATAATTTTTTAATAATTGAGGCTATTATTTAGTTTAATAGCCTCTTTTTTAAAAGCATAATATTATGAAAAAAAATATTTTTCTTTTTATACTTAGCATTATTTTTACAAATTCTGTATATGCTCAATTTAATTTACACGCTAAGTTTGGCTCCGGAATATCATCTTTCTACAAAATTCGTTTACAGCAGACAATAGAAGATGATTTTAAATACTTGCCTTCTTCAATCAACAGATTAGGCTTAGGCTTAGACTACAAATATAATACATCTAAAAGTTTATCTATTGATGTTTTTTTGGAACATAATTATTACAGAAAAAAGACATTAATCAAAGATAGCATTTTGTGGATTAGTAATGATACATCATATTATTTGTACAATGACCTATATGATAAACATAATCTTTTTCGTGTATATATCCCGATACTTTTTAATCACAGTTTTAGCGATAAGTTTTCAATAGGATCTGGGGTAACGAACCATTTAATGTTAAATAAATCTGAAATTAATAGTTTGACAGGACTTAATGTATTTTCTTATCAGTTAGGTGTATCTTTAAGCTTTAAATACTTATTATATAAAAGATTAGGTATTTCGTTTGATGTTCAAAATGAAATCTTGCCTTTTGGTACTTATAGCTCTAACTTTAACCCTTATTTAGTAAGCGGAGGTTTTATCTCTCTTGGTGT
>JAOZMN010000216.1:376-5620 GCA_029934265.1 Bacteroidales bacterium | reverse complement strand
ACAGTTAATTTACACAAACTTGAAAGTGTCCTTAGTTCATTGCAAAGTCAACCCCTAATTCTTAATTAAATGAATCCCATAGTAGCAATAGTAGGACGACCGAATGTTGGCAAATCGACACTGTTCAATAGACTTATTCAACAAAAAAAAGCAATAGTACACAGCGAAAGCGGTGTTACGAGAGACCGTCATTACGGAAAAAGTTTTTGGAACGGAATAGAATTTTCAATAATAGATACCGGAGGCTATGTGCAGGGTTCGGACGATATTTTTGAGGGCGAAATTCGTAAACAAGTAATGCTTGCAGTCGAGGAGGCTGATGTCATACTTTTTATGTTGGACGTAACAAGCGGAATTACACAGGAAGATATTAGTGTGGCTTCTATCGTACGAAAAATTGACAAACCTGTATTTACCGTTATAAATAAAGTCGATAATACCAATTTGCAATACGATTCTTATGAATTTTATTCGCTTGGTTTGGGAGAGTTCTATAATGTATCTTCGATAAACGGTTCGGGAACAGGCGACTTGCTCGATGCCGTAGTTAAAGCTTTCCCTGAAAAAGATACTGAAGAAGAAAATATAGATTTGGCGCGTTTTGCCATTGTCGGACGACCGAATGTCGGTAAATCGTCGTTTATAAATGCCCTTATCGGAAAAGAAAGAAATATTGTAACGCCGATTTCAGGTACAACTCGTGATTCCATTTATACGCATTACAATAAATTCGGACACGATTTTTTACTGATAGATACTGCCGGAGTCCGCAAAAAAGGAAAAGTTCATGAAAATATTGAATTTTATTCAGTAATGCGTTCGATACGCTCCATTGAAAATTCAGATGTTTGTTTCCTTATTATTGATGCAGAACGTGGAGTCGAGTCGCAAGATTTAAGTATTTTTCAGATAATTCAAAGAAACGGTAAAGGTGTTGTGATTCTGATAAATAAGTGGGATTTGGTAGATAAAGGTACAAATTCGTTAAAAGAATACGAGGAAGAGGTAAGACGAAAATTCGAGCCTTTTACAGATGTTCCGGTAGTTTTTATTTCGGCACTTACCAAACAGCGTATTTTTAAGGCATTAGATGCAGGGGTAGGGGTGTATAAAAACAGAATGCGAAAAGTCCCGACTTCAAAACTTAATAATGTAATGTTGGAAGAAATTGAAAATTTCAGACCGCCGGCAATAAAAGGTAAATATATTAAGATTAAATATATAACTCAACTTCCGACACATTCACCCTCGTTTGCGTTTTTCTGTAATTTACCGCAATACATTAAGGACCCTTATATGCGTTTCTTGGAAAACAGACTGCGAGAAAATTTTGAATTTACAGGTGTGCCGATTAAAATATTTTTCAGAAAAAAATGACTCTTTGAGCCTTGTAATATTTACGGCTCTGTGTGAAAATTTATGTATAGCTGTTATTGAAAAAACTTCATAATTAAACCTGATGATTAATAGTTATCATATAAAATTATTATTAATATTTTCTTTGATTATATCTGTTTTTTCGTGTACGAAACCGGAGCAGTTTTCGCCTATTCCTCAGATAACTTTTTCGCATATAGAACTTAGAGATACTGTTGAAAAAATTGGTCAATCCGGGAATATTGTGAAGTTGAGCAAACTTCATTTTGATTTAATTGACGGAGATGGTGATGTCGGCTTGAAAGAAAATGAAATTTTTACGGTAGAAAACGGTACCGATACCGTTTATCTGTTTAATTTTTATTTGAAACTTTTCAGACTTAAAAACGGAGAGCTTGTTGAACCTGAAATAAAAGCTCCAACTAATTATCGCATTCCTTATATTGAACCGATAGGGCAAAATAAACTGCTAAAAGCTGAAATAAGTGTTGATTTTACATACAATTACGATGCGAAAAATAAACTTCCATACGATACGATTTCTTATGAATTTTATTTATACGACAGGAAAGGAAATATCAGTAATACAATAAATTCTCCTGTTTTTATACTTGATACAATAGGAAATATTTATTAAAGCTGTATCAACTAAAAAAGTATGATAAGAATCAACTTTGCCAAAGTTCTTTTTGACAAACTCTAATATTTTGTAAATCAATGAAATATGATTTGCCTAACTTTGGCAAAGTTTTTTTAAACTATAATATCGGCATATTTCACGGCTTGTCGACTTTCTTTTCGGATAACCGCAAAAGAAAGTCCTTCTTTTATGCTTGCAGTTCCGAGTCCTTTTGCGTTATGTATTGCCGGGTCTAATTGCAGGGTCTGTTCCGGTGAAACAAATTCGTATTCGTTAAAACTATCCGAAATAATATCTGCAACCATATCCAATAACGGTCGGCGTTCGGAAATATGAGTATCGGCAATTTGCTCAAGCATTTCTATTGTCGCTTTGTGGACAAGCTCCATGTTTTCTTTTTCGTCTTCTGAAAGATTATTCAGTGCTGTATTCAAAATTGTCCAAGCTTTACCGAATTTGGCTATAAAAATGCCTGTATTTTTGTCCGCATTATCAATTGCATCGTTAAGCAGATTTCTTAATTGTTTATGTTTAGGACTGTCTTCTTCTCCTTTAAAGAAAATCGGAATAAGTTTATTGAGTGATAAAGAACTTTGCATTTCTTTTTCTATACGATGTTTTTCAGATTCTGCTTCTTCAACTTCTTCTTTAAGTCGTTCAAAACGAGTGTTTATTTTTAACATTCGTTCTTCAAACTGTTGTTTTTCAAGTTCTAACTGTTCTTCTTTTTCTTGTAATTTACCGGTATTTTTATTTCCTTGTGATATTTGATTTCCGATTTCTTTTATTTGTTCTTTCGAGAATAAAGTCTTTAATGCTTTTGCTAACCAATCTTTGGTGTTTAAATTTTCGTTTTCGGTATAAGGAAGCTGTAAATATTCGTTGTTTTTTACATTTTCGAAAACTTTTTCTCCTATGGAATTAATAAACCATGCAGAAATATCTTCTACCGTATTTACCGAAATTTGAATTTCCGTATCGGGATTTACTTTGGTAGATGTGGTATTTGGAATTTCGGAAGGTTTTATTGTTTTTTTTGTTACGGATAAGGTTCCTGTGTTACGAATTTCTTTTTTGTTTTCGTCTTCTTTGTTCACTGAAAATGTTAGTTTCGGCATATCTTTAATTATTAAAATTTTTAATACAGGGCTAAGTTATAAAAAAACTTAGTCATTATATAAAAAACTTACCGATTAATAAAAAAACAGTGATTTTAAACTTCCTTATCCGGTTCCGGATTTGATTTTTTTGTTTTTATATCTTGCTTACTGTCAAGAGTTTCAAATATGGAATTTTTACTTGCAAATTCCGGAACTATTTGTTTCATTTTTCGTGCAATTTTAAAATTATCATTAGACGATATTAATGAAATCAGTTCTGAAATTTCACGGAGTATATATTTTTCGTATTTACGGACTTCGGCAATCATTATTTTTGAATGTTTTGTCGGAATTGTATTTTCTTTATCGTTAAGAAGTTCTTCATAAAGTTTTTCACCGGGACGCAAACCTGTATATTTTATTTCGATGTCTGTACCTGTTTTTAAACCGGAAAGCATTATCATTTTTTTTGCAAGGTCGGAAATTTTGACAGGTTTTCCCATATCGAAAATAAATATTTCTCCTCCGCTTCCTTGCATACCTGCTTGTAAAACTAATTGGCAGGCTTCCGGAATTGTCATAAAATATCGTGTAACTTCGGGGTGCGTTACCGTAAGTGTTTCTTTATTTTCGATTTGTCGGCGAAATATCGGGATAACTGAACCGTTTGAACCGAGTACATTTCCGAATCGTGTAGTTATAAACTTGGTATTACTCAGATTGTTAAGTGTTTGGGTGTATATTTCTGCTATTCTTTTTGACGCACCCATAATATTTGTCGGATTTACCGCTTTGTCGGTGGAAATCATAACAAATTTATCGACTTTATGCTTGATAGCTGCATCAACTATTACTTTAGTACCGTGTACATTAGTATAAATTGCTTCCGAAGGATTGCTTTCCATCATTGGGACGTGCTTGTAAGCGGCCGCATGAAAAATTATATCCGGTCGGTAAGTTGTATATACCAAATCGACTCGTTTTTCGTCTCTGATGTCTCCGATGACAATTTCGTACTTGTCGGGTTGATGGAATTGTTTTAAATTCAGTTCTAATTCGTAAAGTGGCGATTCTGCTTGGTCGAAAGCTATTATTTTTTTTATGTCGAAACGGCTTACTTGTCTTACAATTTCGCTGCCGATAGAGCCTGCCGCTCCTGTTACCATTACGACTTTACCCTGAAGGTCGGTTGCTATTTTGTTGTAATCCAATGAAATAGTATCTCTTTCGAGAAGGTCTTCGATATTTATTTTTTGAATTTGTTTTGTACTTAGTTCGCCATTTATCCATTTTTTTGCTTTGGGTACTTTCAGTATTTTTACTTTGTAACGCAAGCAAATATCCGTTATTTTTCGTTTGTCGGCTGTGCTGATATTGTTCTGAGCAAAAATAAGTTCGCTTATTTCGTTTGTCAGTAACAATTTTTCCAAACTACTTTGTTTATATACCGTAATTCCGTCTAATTGTTTGTTTATGTTTAGTTCGTCGGGGTCTAAAAATGCTTTGATTTTGTATCTTACTTCCGGCTCTCTGTTCAGGACTCGCATTAGAGTAATTGCTTTGTCGCCGGCTCCGAAAATTATCACGTTTTTTTCTAATTTGAATAATTTACTAAATTCAAAATATATGGATTTTACAATAAGTCGGAATGCTATAAGTAAAAATGTGCTTATAAAAAAGTCGATTGCAATTATCGAAAACGGAATTATATATTTTCCCGAAAAGAAAAAAATACTTGCAATATTACCTGTCGATAGAATGAAATTTGTGGCAAGAACTACCATTATTATTTTCCCTGAATCTCGTGTGCCGGTGTATCTTATTATTCCTGCGTAAGATTTTGTAACAATAAACATAAGTAATCGAACCGACATCAGAAACAATATTGCATTATCAATATTTTCTTGTCTTATAAGTTCGATATTGAAATTGAACCTCAATAGGTACGCAAAAATAAAGGCAAACAGTGTTACCGTTAAGTCGATACCGAGTATCAGCCAACGAGGAGCGTATTTTTTTATGGAGTACCGTACTCTTGCCGGCGGAATTCGGCCCGAACAGCAGCGTGATGGGCTTTAGTGGAACTTTCCCAGCCTTCTCACCGAACGCCTTGAAGTTGGAGATCGT
>JAOZMN010000216.1:0-366 GCA_029934265.1 Bacteroidales bacterium | reverse complement strand
GTATTTTTTTATTTCTGTTATTTTTTTCACTTTTTTTAACTTAAATTAATACATTTTAATAACGGTTCGGGTTAATGATAAATTACTTGGTGGTTGATTTTTAATTTATTCTCTTATAATTTCAATTCGTCCTTTTTCATCTATTTTAATTATGGACGAACTTTGTGTCGTTTTAGTGTTTGCTTGTCCATGTTGTACGACATAATCCATTTTTTCTTTTATTTTCGGGTTAATATCATCAAAATTTACCGGAGTTTTTTCTCCCGAAAAATTTGCGGAAGTTGAAATTTTAGGTCTGCGAAACAGGCGAATAAGTCTTTTACAAAAATCGTGTCGTACTATTCTGATTGGTATTGAGTTGTCGTT
>JAOZMN010000215.1 GCA_029934265.1 Bacteroidales bacterium | reverse complement strand
GACTCCATAATAGTTATTAAATTCAAAAATATCCGTACCTGCGGACGGAAGTGCTGATTCATCAATGTTAATATTTGTTGTGGAAAAATTTTTAATGTCGCCGTATTTTCTGCCTCTAAACATAGGAACTGCTCCATCGTGGATTTCATAAGTGCTTAAATCCGAAAACATTACATAAGTAACGGAAAAGCCGGGGTCAAACGGAGCAGTACCTCCATGATGTTCGTAGGTACTTCCGTCTTGAAAATCAACCATTGACGCATCGCTTGGCATTGTTCCGAATGGATTGCCGGTAAGGTTTGTTCCTGCAATAAACCTTGAGCCGGATAAAAATTTAACAGCTCCGTCTCCGTCTGCTATCATTACATTGCCGGCTGCATTAAAATCTAAAATTCCTTCAATTTCGGCAGTTGCCGCACCTTGTATCGTGATACTGAAGTTCGCATTTGTGGTATGCACTTCGGAACCTGCATCTATAATATAGTCGCCTTTAATAATTATTGAAGAAATAAGGGGATTTGATATAGTAATATTTGATGAGTTAATAATTCTTATTTCTTCTACGGTAATATTAAAACTTGAATTTAATATTACGGTTTGATTATCAAATATTAATATATCATTTGATGTTGGTGCAAGCCTATCCGGATTCCAGTTTGCTGCATCTCCTATGTTTCCGGTTGTAGCTCCTCCGTCCCATTCGTACGTTTGGGCGAAATTAGTTATTGCTATCAGTAAAAATATAATTGTTAATGATTTTGATTTCATTCCGATATGTTTAAAAAAAATAATTCCTTATCGCAAATTTATAAATTTACGATAAGGAGAAAAATAAAGAAGTTTTATTGAATTTGCATCCAAACAGCTCCATCAAAAAAGAATTGAGCACTACCGTTGTGCGGTATCGGGTAAGAAGCTCCTACAAGATTTATTGTAGCTCCGTTTAATACTGTTACAGGATTTGGTCCTTTGTTTACGATGGTTATTAATTGCCCTGTAATTCCATTTTGAAAATTATCAATACTGAAAGCATTCGGATTATTAAATACGACTATTTGTTTTTCTGTAACATCTAATTGATAATTGCCGGTTGTGTTGTGTGGGTCATTTGTTATGCTTACAATTAATGCTTTTTCAAAATTTGCATCTCCGGTAACGGTTGTTTTGCCGTTAAAAATAAGTCTGTCATTATCAAACTCTCCATATATGAGAGGTGTTGCAGAGCTTGAATTTGAGATATATAATTTGTTGTTGCCAAGTTCGTTCATTCCTGCTTGGTAACCGATAGCTACATTAGCTGTACCATCTGTGTTTTGTAAAGCGTTAAAACCAAAAGCTGTATTGTTAGTTCCTGAATTTACAGTATTTAAGGCATTATGCCCAACACCAAGGTTGCCGGATGTTGCGGATAAATTTGCACCTGCACCAACTCCAAAAAACATATTTGAACCATCGTCTATTGCATCGGATAAATCGTTAATTGCAGAAACTCCACCGGCGGCTTGCCATGTAGTATTTCCTGCACCATCGGTTTGTAAAATTTGTCCTACTGTTCCGTCTGCTGTTGGGAAATTATAAGCATTATTTATGTTTAAAGTTGTAAAAATACCTGAATTTGGAACTGTTGCTCCTATTGTTCCCGGATTTGCCCAGTCAGCGGTCGCCGAAGCTGTCCAAGTTGCATTACCGGAAGCATCGGCGGTAAGTACAAATCCGGCTGTGGTTGAAGTTCCCATTTGCAAAGTACTGAAAGCACCGGTTGCTTGTGTTGTTGCTCCTATATTTGTTCCATCAATTGCTCCTCCTGTAACAGCAATCGTATTTGCATCTTGAAAAGCCATAGATCCAAGACTTCCGCTTAAACTTGTCAGTGAAGTTGAAACAAAAGTACTTACTGCTTTTTCTGTAGGTATTTTCAAATCACTGTTACTTACTAAAGTTCCGTCTGTCGAAAATTCATTAACGGTAGCACCGCTTTGTAGTTTTAATGTTGTAAAAACACCGGTATTGGGAGTGGTTGCACCTATTGTTCCCGGATTTAACCAGTCTGCGGTTGCCGAAGCTGTCCAAGTTGCATTACCGGAAGCATCGGCGGTAAGTACGAATCCGGCTGTAGTTGAAGTTCCTACTTGCAAAGCACTGAAAGAGCCGGTTGCTTGTGTTGTTGTTCCAATATTACCGGGAGACGATAAATCTAAATATGAACCTGTAATTAAATTAGCTGTCCAAGTTCCTGAAGTAAGTGTGCCAACTCCTGTTATATTTGCTTGGTTTATATCAAGGTCAATTTCTCCGTTTGCTCCGTCATCTGTAACTGTAATTGTGTTTGATGTACCTGAATTTACATTGTAAAATTCGAGATTTGCTCCGGTTTTTCCTCTGTAAACACCAACACCTGTTGCTCCGGTATTTGAACCTGTATTTACCTCACCGCCACCTGCGGTTTGCCAAGTTAACAGACCGGAGCCGTCTGTTTGTAAGACTTGTCCGTTAAGGCCGTCAGTCGTTGGGAAACTATAATTATTGTTTATGTTTAAAGAAGAAAATGCACCTGCGGCAATGACAGATGTTCCTATGGATATACCGTCAATGCTACCACCGGACAAAATTACCGAGTTTGCATTTTGAGTTGCGATGGTTCCAAGTCCGATATTTGTTCTTGCAGTTGTGGCAGAAGCAGTCAATTCCGATAAGTTGTTTGCTGCTAATAAATCACCGGTTCCGCCGGCAGTAACCCAAGTAATATTTCCGAAACCGTCTGTTTTTAAGAATTGCCCGTTTGTTCCATCGGCAGTTGGCAAAGTGTAGCTTCCAACAGTTAAATTTCCTGTAAAATTTCCGTCTCCGGATACATCTAATTTATATCCCGGAGTTGCTGTACCTATACCTACATCTCCATCATCGTAAATTGTACCGGAAACAAGAGCCGAACCGTCCCATTTTGAAATATAGTTTGATGTATTTACGCCCACAGTCGGGTCAGTTTCGGTATAAGTTGTTAAATATCCGGCTTTTGAATGGTCGTTCCAGCCAAAAGCGGTATTCCAGTTTGCTATATCTGTAGGAGTTAAAGTTTTTGCTGTTGATTTATCAAAAATCGGGTCGCTTTCTGTCAAATTTGATACTGTTTTTGCGTGCAAAGCGTAAGGAACACTCATTAATTGTGATGTTCCGAGTTCGGCACCGTTTACTTTTATTTTCAAAAAGTAAGGTCCTTTTGACCAGTCTATTTTGTCGAAATCCGTAGTGTTTTGAGAGCCGACAAAAATATTAATTCCTCCGTGTTCGGTTGTCGTAATGTCTGTATTTTCAGAAAAAACAACAAGTCCTGTTTCGCTTCCTTGCAGAATAGAAATATCAATAGTTACATCTTGACTTACAAGTAGTTGTCCGGTTGCATCTCGCAATATTGCATTGTATTTAAAATTACTTGTCTGCTGTGCGAACACTCCCAAAGAAGATAGCATCAGCAATAGAATACTTAATTTTATTTTTTTCATGGTTTTAATACTTTTTGATAATTTTGTAGATTTTTAAATTTTTATTTAAAGAAGATACTATTTTGAGAAAATAAATTCCGGAAGTTAAATCTGAAATATTAATTTGAAAGGTATTTGATATGTTTTTTTCTGATAAGTTGATAATTTTTTTTCCGGTTATATCCGATATTGAAATTTTAAAATCAATATTTTTTTCATTGGAAACAACAGATAAAAAATCAGTTGCCGGGTTTGGAAAGATTTTGATGTCAAAATTTTCTGAACTAATTTCATTAATAGCTGTAACTTCTACATCTCCTTGCTGAAAACCTTGTGTAAGAACAAATTCATCGGACGAAAATTGTTCTGTAATTACTTCACCGACTGTCCATTCTAATTGGTATTCTGAATTTGTAAAATAATTGCCGGCGGTACTGATAAGTTCAGTAGAAATTTCTTGCGAACGGACTAAGAAAGAAATTAAAATAAACGAACTGATGAAGATTATATTTTTCATTTTCTAAGTATTAAAATTGTATATTATTAAAATTAGGTTAGTAAAAATATGTAAAATAATTATATAATTCAAATTTTTTATATAAATATGCAATATTTTTACATTTCACTATCATTTTTAAAGGCGTAAATATGAAAATAGTAAAGAAACTTTTTTTGAACGATAAGTTTATACTTGTAATTATTCTGATAAACACTTTTACTATATTTTTTGAAGGTTTTGAAGATACAAATCCCATTGCAAGTATTATAATTACTTACATAGACTTGTTTACCACTTTTTTATTTATTGTAGAGATAGTAATAAAAGTGAAACATTACGGACGGAAAAAATATATTGCGTCCGTTTGGCATAAAATTGATGTAATATTGGTTATACTTTCACTTCCATCTCTCATGCTTGTATTTGATTTTGATATGTCTAAAGGGTTGCATTATCTTCTTGTTTTCAGGATAGCTCGTGTTTTCAGATTTTTTCGCTTTTTTAAATTTATTCCGGGCATTGCAACTTTGATGAAAGATATAAAAAGAGCTTTGAAAACATCGGTAGTTATTTTGCTGGGCTTTGTAATTTATAACTTGATAGTATCTGTATTTTCATGTTATTTGTTCAGAGAAATATCGCCGGAATATTTCGGAAATCCGATAGTTTCTTTTTATTCGATGTTCAAAGTTTTTACAGTTGAGGGCTGGTATGAAATTCCGGATAAGATGATGGTTTCTTCTTCTTTAGTGAAAAGTTTTTTTGTTAAAGCATATTTTATCGGGATATTAATAACCGGAGGAATAGGGGGATTATCTCTTGTAAATTCCATTTTTGTAGATGCAATGGTCAGTGATAACAACGATGAACTTGAAAAAAAAATTGACGAACTTAACAGAAAAATAGATTTATTGATAACAGAACAAAAAAAGTAGTTTTTCCATGCAACCATTTTATTAAAAAAGTAGTCTTAATTTAATAATTTAGAAACGATTATTTTATTTTATATTTTTCTTTTTTAAATTATATTTAAACACATAACTATTTTATTAACAATGCAATATTAAAAAAATATAAACTGGTCTTAATTTAATTACAGAACAAATAAAACATTAATTAACTTTTGATATTTTATAAATACAAAAAAATATACTATATTTGCAATTATGTATATTCAAACATGACAATAAAAATTTTTAAAACCAAAAATATTATGAAAAATTCTACTCTTTTGTTATTAAAAAATAAGCAAGCAAAAAGAAAAATGTTTGCTTTAAAAACTGTGTTTATAGTTCTATTATTCTTTGCAAGTTTTGGCAATAGTGTAAAAGCTCAATGTACTCCTGCTTTTACATTCGATGCTTGCACTATGGGTAATGATTTTTGGATTACTTCTGTAACTTTAAATGATTTAAGTGGAGCAGAAGGCAATTGTGCTAATGCAGGGACTGTGAGGCCGGAGACTGGTAGTGTAGTTGCAGGAAGTACATATACAATTACAGTTAATAGAAATGGGAATGGATTTCAAGCTGTTATGCAGGTATGGGCGGACTGGAATAACGATAATGCTTTTAATAATACAGATGAATATATATTAGACATCTTTCCAATTAATATTTTATGATAAGTTTCTCAAATTTACTA
>JAOZMN010000600.1 GCA_029934265.1 Bacteroidales bacterium | reverse complement strand
GAAGCCGATTATTTGCTTTCGCAAGAACTTTCAATAGAAGATTTGAGTATTATGGATATGATGTACGCCATAAAAAGCAGAACTTTCAAAGATGCTTTACTCATAGATTCCGTGAAAACAGCTGATAAAATTGCAATGCGAAGAATAAGCACAGAACAAAATATTATAATTACAAATCTTGTAAATGCTTACTTGGAAGCTCCCGACAGCGTTTCATTCGTAAATATGAAAACAAGCAACAAGAAAGATTATCAAAAACTGACAACCGAAGAAAAATTCAAAATTGACAGACTTTGGATTTCCGAACTTGCAAAACAACTAAAAGAACAAGAAGCAATACAAGTGGCGGAACAAATTATAAAAACAGACGATTTTACACAAGAAATATTGTCGCTGAGTCAAGAAACAGACCTTATAAGTGAAACGGATTTTGAAAGTTATGAAAGAATATTATCATTCAAACTTGCAAATTTCATATACGAAATAGATGTATCTTTTATTCAATCCGATTTTCAAATAATGCAAAATATGTCTATTGATGATGCAAGTATTATAGACATGATGTTGCAAATGAGAACAACAGCAATACAAGATACAGCTGTAAAAAATTTACTGCAAAAAGCTGACAGGCAAAGATATGAAAAACTCGATATAGAAACTCAAAAATATATCGACAGGATAGTCGCAAATTATGCAAATACAAATATAAACGACAGTTTCGTGGTACTTCAAGAAACTGATGCTCAAATATACGACAAACAATCCGTAAGTACTAAAAACGAAATCGACCGACTAATAATGTCTCGACTTAAAGCACTTATATTCTCGCCTGAAAGCTACGTTGAAAGCGGTGATGTAATACAAGAAGAGCTTACTATGAACATTAAAGAATTGGTAGAAACTACCGGACTTATAAGCTCGACCGATTTTGAATCTTACGAAAAAATACTCTCGATGCAAACCGCAGCTTACGTTTACGGTAAAAAACTGCCCTTTGTCGAGCCTGATTTTAAACTCTACAACAGCCTTTCCGACGACGATTTAAGCATAATAGATTTAATGTTCATGTCTCGTTCTTATAGGCTTTCGTCCGAACTAATCGCAAACATTAAAAAAAGCGACCGACTGTTATACAACAACTTGTCCGAAGAAGATAAACTGTTCGTAACTCTAATTTCCGACAGCTATAAAAATTCGGATAATTCGAGATATATCAGAATACCAAAAGAAGATGCAGAACGATACAAATCATTAAGCATTATCGATAAAAACAGATTCGACCGCTTAATTGTTGCAAGTTTGGACGGTCTGTACGAAAACGTGCAAGAAAACGTAAGCACCGGAACTCAAAAAACACAAGTACTTGATTTCTCTTTCGATACAGATGATTGCTCTGACCAAACACTTTCGGGAGTACTTAATTCAACTGCAAATAATTCTAATATAAAAGACGTTAAAATACTATTATACGACAATTCCGGAGAAGAAAAATCTTTTACTTTTACA
>JAOZMN010000599.1 GCA_029934265.1 Bacteroidales bacterium | reverse complement strand
AATAATCCGGGTAAAGTCAAATCTTTAAACGTGTTCAAAGAGGTTTTTAACGGATAGGATTATAAAAACTTTCAAAAATCAAAAGCGATGAGCAAGGAAGAACTCACAAAAGAAGATGTTTTGTTTAAAATAAAACTTCTTGAAAGACAAATTGCCAAGTGTAGGTATGCAATTCACCGGACACACGACAATGAAAAAAGGAAACACTTATCAAGCATGATTATAAAATACAGCGAAGAAATTAAGGAACTTAAAATGTTGATTCCGGAGTAAAATTCCGTTCTTATCGTATCAAATTAATATACCCTTTTTTAAAAAGAACCGTATCCAAATATGTAAAAACTTTTACATGATAAACATAGGTATCCGTATTTTGTTTTTTGCCCTTCCAAGTGCCGTCCCAACCGATATTTATATCATCGGTTTCAAAAACTAATTGCCCCCAACGATTGTATATTTTATATTCGAGCAAATCTTTAATCCCCCAGCCTTTAACATATACAATATCATTGTTTTCATCGCCGTTCGGAGTAAAAGCTGTCGGCATTTCCAATGAAGTTTCGGGGCGTACTGTAACTGAATATTTATATTTTTCTTCAAAACAACCCAGAGTGTCTTTTAAAGTAACGACATAAGGCAAAATAACTTCTTCAAAAACAATGGGGTCAGATAGCGGTTGTACGGGAGTTATCGGACAATCAGGACAAAGTAAATTATCCGTTGGAAACCAGCTGTATGTAAAAGAACTGTCTATAAAAGCATCAAGTACAACATATTGTCCTATTATAATTGTAGTATCCCAGTCGGAAATAGTCGGATATTGCTGCATATAGACAAAAGCAGAGTCTGACCAAACGCAATTATTTGTATCCGTTACGGTTACCAGCGGACTTGTACCGCATGGCATAACCAAACTGTAAATCAAAGCATTACGCTTCTTTAAAAAGTGTCTCCGGAGAACAACCGGTGAACATTACACGGTTTTCGCACGTATTTAAGTTATGAAATACATTGTTTCATAACTTTGCAATTTTATATAAAAATGATGACTTATAAAATAATTTATTTCATAAGTCGTTAAAATATTTACTTTTTAAATACTTTGTCGTATCTTTGTGTTCTCATTAAAACTCAAAAATATCATGTTACAATACACATTTACAGTACCGGATACTACACCCGCAAGAAAATTACTTGATTATATTCTTATTTCCAACGTGTTTGAAGTAAAGGAATACAAAACCGATAAAAAGGAAATTCAAAAGAAAATGTTAAAAGATGATTTAATAGACGCTTTTACAGAAATAGACCAAATGCGTAAAGGTAAAACAGAAAAAAAAAACTTAAAGCAATTTCTTAATGAATTTTAATATAATTCTTACAAGCAGGTTTCAAAGGCAAGTGAAAAAACTGTATAAAAAACATAAATCAATTTTAAAGGATATTGAAAAATTAAGTTCTGAAATCAGCAAAGATTATTCTATAGGAACGGAACTAAGCGAAAATGT
>JAOZMN010000598.1 GCA_029934265.1 Bacteroidales bacterium | reverse complement strand
AAAACACATATCATGCTATTAGTTAGTGTGTTATATTAAATAACAAGTCTATTGTTGATTATCTGCTCAAACCGGTTTCTTTTGAACGATTTTATAAAGCTGTAGACAAATTTTTAAATACCGATTTTATCAATGAAATTACAATAAACAAAGAAAATGATACAACTTCCGATAAGAAAATGTTTATGTATATTAACGAAGATAAAAATATACACAAAATATATTTGTCGGATATAAATTATATCGAAAGTTACAGAGAGTACATTAAAATCAACACCGGAAAAAAATCTTACCTTACCAAAACGGCTATCAGCAAAATAGAAGTTAAACTTAAAAACAACGGTTTTGAAAGGATACATAAATCTTATATAATTTCGACAAATAAAATTTCATCTTTTAATTCAAGATTTGTTACAGTTGTCGGAAAGCAACTGCCAATCGGCAGAACATATAAACATTCTTTAATGGAAACGCTTAAATATGCCGGCGATTTACTTTAAAGGGACTAAAATTAAAGATGACTAAAAATGACTAATAAAATAAAAATCACATATAGAAAAATCACATTAATATTTTTAATATTCTCAATTATTTCTGTCGAAGCACAGCAAAGTATCAAAAAAAATATTTATTTAATTCCCGGACAAGGTTCTGATAAAAGATTATATAAAAATCTGAAATTAGATACTTCTTTATTTAAAATTCATTTTGTAAATTGGATAATTCCAAACCGAAAAGAAAACTTGAAATCTTATGCACAAAGATTATCTGCACAAATTGATACTTCACAAAAATTTTATTTAATTGGAGTTTCACTCGGTGGTATGGTAGCAACGGAAATTTCCGAAATACTCAATCCGGAAAAAATTATTGTAATATCAAGTGCCAAATGCAGAGCAGAGTTACCTTTGCGATACCGATTTCAAAAATATATTCCTGCTTATTCGCTTGCTCCCAAACGATTGATAAAATGGTCATCTTTTATTGCACAACCTATTGTCGAACCTGACCGAAACAAAGAAAAAGCAACTTGTAAAGCAATGCTCAAAGCAAAATCTCCTGTTTTTTTAAAGCGAACTATCCGAATGATAGTTCGCTGGGACAGAAAAACTTACAATCCGAATATAATTCATATACACGGCAACAACGACCATACTATTCCTATCCGAAATGTAAAAAATAATTATACAATAAAAACCGGTTCGCACATGATGATACTCACAAGAACCGGAGAGATTGAATCTTTAATTTTGAAAATTATTGAATGATTTTTCCGGGCATATTTCATAAGGAAGTAATAAAGTTTCGGTTTACAGGGCTTGTCGGAGAAGACTCAAAATGTTAATGTTTGTTAATGTACAAAACGTAAATTGTTAATTATAACACATTTAATAATTCTATATATAAAGGAGGTAGTATATTTAATGAAAAACTTGAGGTATTTTCAATAAATATATCTTGAGTTTCCTTAAAAATAGTTCAACAAGTAGTTCAAGTGCCTGTTTTTAT
>JAOZMN010000214.1 GCA_029934265.1 Bacteroidales bacterium | reverse complement strand
TTTTTTTTATTTTTCATTGTCATATAAATAGTATGTATAAGTTTTTGGAAATGATTTAAAAAGTATGAAACTGTAATTTTCTACAAATAAAGATTAAAATTTTAAATATAAAGTCTTTACAATAAAAAAATAATCGTGTATTTAGGTTTAAATCTTAGTTAAAAGAGTCATTTGAAATTATAAAAATCAGATTAGCTTGTTCTATTTAAGTATATCACATACCAAATTATGTAATAAAATTAAGATTTTCTTAATAAATAAATTCAAAAAAACATGAAAAATTTCAGTAATAAAGTAAAGTTTTTAACATCGTTTTTTAGTTTAATGTTTTTCTTATCATTATCTTCATATTCACAAGTATATGTTAAGCAAGGAGGAACAGGAGCAGGAACATCTTGGGCAGATGCGGCAGGAGATTTACGAGCAGAAATTTCGACAGCTGCTTCTGGGACTGATATATGGGTTGCAGCAGGAACATATTATCCTACTGCAGGTTCAGACCGCACCATATATTTTAATCTAAAAAATGATGTTAAAATATATGGTGGATTTCCGAATGCAGGAACACCTGTTTGGAGTGATAGAGATGTAGCTTTAAACATAACAATATTAAGTGGTGATATTGGAACAATCGGTGTGGATACTGATAATTCATATCATGTGATACACAATGATAATAATGCAGACAATACAGCTGTACTTGATGGCTTTACTGTTACTAAAGGATATGCAGACGGAAGTGGAACTATGCGGTATGGTGGAGGTATCTATTTGAGAAAAAGTACACCAAAAATAAATGATTGTATTATTACAGATAATTATTCTATACGTGATGGAGCAGGGGTTTACTTGACTACTGATGCAGCAGCTACATTTACCGCCTGTACTATTACGAATAATTTAGCGGATAGATATGGAGGTGGTTTTGGGCTTCTTAATGCAAAAAATGCTCAAATTACAAGCAATTGTGTTATCAGCAATAATACGGCAAATAGTGGAGGCGGAATTTATATGACTAATGATAGCAGACCAGCAATTACTAATTGTACAATAACAGGCAATAGCTCAAATGGTTCAGGAGGCGGAATTTTTATTAGTAGTCAAAGTACTACTACAATAGCAAGCAATCCTTCAATAACTAATTGTATGATAACTAATAATACAGCGACTTTAAATGGAGGAGGTCTTTATTCTGATAGTAAAGATTGGAAAGCTACTATGTCAACATGTACAATAGATGGAAACATTGCAAAATCAGGAGGTGGACTATATTTAAGTCGTGCAGGAGCAACTCCGTCAATAGCTGGTTGTACTATAAGTAATAATACTGCACAGGCATCTGGAACTACAATGAACGCTGGTTATGGAGGAGGAATATATATAAATGCAGCAGTACCTATTATTTCAAGCAATGTAATTGAGAATAATACTGCACGAACAATAGGAACGGGAAATAACTGCGGCAAAGGGGGAGGGGTGTATATAACAGGTTCAGGCACGACAACTACGAGAGCATTGATTTCAAATAATACTATAAGGGGGAATACAAGTCAATATGGAGGAGCCGGTATTTATATGTACAGGACAAATGCTACAATAACCACTAATACAATTGATGCAAATATAGTAACAGCTTATCAGGACGACAAGGGATACGGCGGCGGAATATATATAATTGGTGATACTGATGATGGCGTAAGTCCAGAGTTTCTGGCTAATACAATAACAAATAATCAGGTATTGGACGGAGGTTTTACAAATTGTGGAAGGGGAGGTGGGGTTTACTGCACAAGTGATGTTACTCCTGTTTTTACTACTAATGAAATAAGTAATAATAGTGCTGTGATTTTTGGTGGCGGTGTTTATGTAGCAGATAATGCGAAACCTATTTTTCATAGAAATGTTATACATACAAACACAGCGGCAGAAGGCGGAGGTTTTGCGATAGCAGAAAATTTAAGTAATGCAGAATTGTATAATAATATTATTAGAACAAATACCGCAACTTTAAATGGCGGTGGTATTTATTTTTCTAAAGTTCAACTTGGGACATTTAAAAACAACACAATTGTTGGGAATATTGCAAATACAGACGGAGGTGGTCTTTTTATGACATCTAATACTGATGTAACATTTTCAAATACGATAATATGGGGAAATACTTCTGGAGGAGGGGTGCTAAGTCTTTATATTGATGATGGAAATTCAGAACCTTTTTTCTCGTACTCATGTGTGGAGGGGGGAGTCGCTGGTTTTGGTGGTGGAGGTGCAACTTCTTATCCAGCAGGTAATTATACTAATTGTATTGAAGACGACCCTTTATTTGCCGATGCTGATTATCATTTAACAATGGGAACATCGCCAGCAGTAAGTAAAGGAGACCCAGGTACAGTATTTCCTGCTATTGTAAACAATGAAGATTATGATGGTCAGGATAGATTTATAGGAACAATTGATATGGGAGCTTATGAAATAAATAATCCGCCTCAATTTATTACAATACCGTATGCTACTTATGTAGATAAGCCGGGACCTGTTGGCGTAACAATGGACGAAGATAATGCTCCGATAACATTTACATTAAATTTGTATGCACACGATTTAGATGATGAAGATATAACTTGGAGCATATTAACAGCTCCAACAAATGGAAATGCAGCAGTTTTAGGGATAACTTCGCCACCTTGGACAGATGCAAGTACTGAAAAAGCAATAACATATACAGTTACAACACCAGATTACAACGGTACTGATATGTTCGTTGTTGAAATTACCGATGGAATTTTAAAAGACCAAATAACAGTAGATGTAACAATAGACCCTGTAAATGATGCACCGATTATTAACTCTACTGGAATAGCAACTATAAGGGCAACACAAGTTTACGCTTATACTGTTACTGCAACTGATATTGATAATGTACCAGCTGATTTAATTTTTAGCATAGAGAGTTTTACGCCAAGTGCGTGGAATACTGGTCCCTCAATAATTAACAACGGAGATGGAACTGCTACTGTAAGCGGTTTGCCTGATGACGGAGATGTAGGAATATATAATATTACAATAAAAGTAACAGATAATGAGATTGCACCTCCAGTTAATTTTGAAGAACAAACTTTTACAATTGAAGTTGAAGATAGATTCTTAGATGTTCCGAGTGAATTTCCTACAATACAATTAGCAATTAATGCAGCTATAGCAGGTAATACCGTAAGAGTTGCAGACGGAACTTACAATGAAAATATTGATTTTTTGGGTAAAGAAATTGAAGTAATAGGCAACTCTGCAACTCCAGCTAATGTTACAATTAACGGAAGTGGTTCTGGACCTGTCGTAACTATTGAGAATGGAGAGGCAGGAGTAACTAAACTTGAAGGATTTACCATAAAAAAAGGGAGCGGAAAAAATTTAGTCGCTACTAATACAATACATGCTCCAAGTACTGCGTATTATGGAGGAGGAATTTTTATTTATCAATCAAGTCCATTGTTAAAAAACATTATTGTCAAAGACAATAAACTTCTTGTAAATGACGGACACGGAGGTTCAGGAGCAGGAATATATATCGGTAATAATTCTGATGTAACTATAGAAGGACCGAATACTGTTATAGAAAATAATACTTCAACAACTTATAGGGGGGCTGGTATTTGTTCTGATGATTCTGATTTAACAATAGACGGAACAGTAGCAGGAGGAGTTCAGATTATTAATAATTCAACAGGAAATTATGGAGGAGGTATGGCAATAACAAATACAAACCTTAATTTGACAAATACTACAATAACAGGTAATTCAGTTTCAGGGTTAAATGCCAGAGGTGCTGATTTGTACAATCATACATCGCAGGTCGTAACAGGAGCAGGTGTTACAATTACAGTTAGGTATAATTTTGAATAAGAAATTTTGGAACGTGTTCAAAATGAACATACTGAAAATTAAAAATAAAATGCAACTTTTTATTACAATAATAGGTCTTTGTAATAAGTAGTGCTTGACCGAAAACTCTGTACTTCTTGTTATACTTACTTTTACGGCAAATTTCATACTTGAATGTAATGTCATTTTTTAGTCATTTGCTTCGCTGTTATTTATTGTCATTTTTGTAACATCTTGAAAATGACTACATAATGATAATTATTGACTATGAAATGACAAAAGATTCAAAACTTAAATTTTATTTAAAGACTTGAATAATAGTTACTTTAGAGTTTTCGTTCATACACTAAGTATGTCAAAAATAGACTTGGTTTTCGGATTAAAATAAAACGTACTTGTCAGGTGTTTTTCACTTGGTAAGTGCAATATAAGTACTCAATTAAAAGTTTTTCCGTATTTAATTTAACTTAGAGTTCTTAGATAAATTATAGCTTTCTGATGACAAATTAAGAATTAAGTTTTCAACTGTTTTTTTGTCCTAATTCTTAATTCTTAATTTTTAATTGTTCTTTTCCTTAATAGTGTGATGGAAATTTACTTTTGTAGATTTTTTTATAATTAGCACCGTGCTTTAGCTCGGTGATTGATAAAGTATAAAACTGGCTTTAGCCAAAAATAGAAAATACTGTATATAAATAGTTTTGGCTAAAGCCTTACCTATAATAGATACTACACCGAGCTAAAGCACGGTGCTAATTATAAATAAACTCATTATTATATCACACTATTAGGGAATAGAACATTTTTAATTCTTAATTCCTAATTTGATAGCTTAAGTCAAATATTATATTTCTAAAAAAAGCCTTTTTCTATATACGGAAAACCTTTTACAAGAGTACTTAAATAAGCAATAAACTATATAAAATTAATATTTTGAAGACACTAAAAAACAAATCGATAGGAGCTTTATTAACAGTATTGTTATTCTGCTGTTTCGGACAACAAGTAGTTGTTGCACAGTGTAATCCTTTACAAATAATTTTACAGGACTGCGAAAAGGTTGATTTACGAGCTCCAAATCCAGGAGGAGGAAATAACGGTACTTGGACTACCACTGGAGGAGCAAATATTGTAAGTCCTAATAATAGGGATACTGAAGTGAATACTTTAGATTTTGGAAACAATACTTTTATCTGGTCTGTTACAGATGGGGGTGGCGTTGAAGTTTGTAAATCTCAAATAATTGTATTTAGTGCAAAGATTAATGCAAACGGAGGAATTAATCAAAATGAGGTTTGTAATACAACTGTTTTATCGGCAGGTAATCCCTCTCCTGGAACAGGAGAATGGTCTTGTGCAGAACCAAGTGTTACTTTCAGTAATATATCTAATGCTAATGCCACAGTTTATAATCTTCCTATCGGAACTACTACCCTTACATGGACAGTTACGAATGGTGCATGTGTTACAATTGGAACAGTTGATATAACAAATGTAACTCCCGACCCTATTGATGCTGGTGTTGATGATGAAGCTTGTACTGATAATAAATATACTTTAAATGGTACACCTCCAGCAGGAAATGAAACAGGTTTATGGAAAGTGATGGGAGGTACAGGTGTCTTTGTAGATGCGTCTATTTTTAATTCAGAGGTATCCGGTTTATCTACGGGGGTATCGCCAAACAATAGTAATACATTTCGTTGGGAATTAACACGAGGAACATGTACTGTTTTTGATGACGTGGTAATTACCAATAACTCTGTT
>JAOZMN010000213.1 GCA_029934265.1 Bacteroidales bacterium | reverse complement strand
CAAATATTTAGTTTTATTAAATTTTGTTAAATCAAACCCTAAGGGTCTTTTTATACCGAACTCTTTTATTAAAGATAACAACAAACCGCCAAACAAAATTAAATAATATTTACAAAACAATTATTAAATGTCTATTTTTGTTCGAAAACTTTTTTAAAATGACAATTTCCAAAAACAAAATACATAACAAATTTCTCGGAGCGTTATCTACTTATAATGCAAATGCAAAAGCACAAATCAAAATTTCCGAAAATTTATTCCGATTTATTGATATTCATAAAATAAAAACAAGCGGAAAATGTCTCGAAATAGGTTGCGGAACCGGTATTTTAAGTAAATACATCATCGAAAAAACCGATTTTTCTGAAATATACCTTAACGATATTGTAGCAGAATGTTTTGAAATTATTATATCCGGAACACATCTCGAAAATATAAATAAATTAACTTTCCTGCACGGCGATGCCGAAAATATAAATTTTCCGGATAATCTAAATCTGATAATTTCATCTTCGACATTCCAATGGTTCGACAAACCTGAAAATTTCTTTGAAAAATGCAGAAAAAATCTAAAAAAAAACGGTTTCCTGATTTTTAATACTTTTGATAAAGATAATTTGCAAGAAATACGAAAAATTACCGGGGTCGGACTTAACTACAAAACAGATAAAGATATTTTGAAATGCTCGGAAAAACATTTTGAAATCATATCGAAAGAAAAACAAGAAATAAAATTGTCTTTCAACTCGCCGACCGATGTACTGCGACATCTGAAAAATACCGGCGTAAACAGTCTAAAAAATAACATTAAAACCAAGTCGGATTTAATGAAATTTGAAGAAGAATATTATAAACTTTTTCGGAATAAAAAATCGGTCGAACTTACATATTCGCCGGTGTATTATATGATGAAAGCAGTTTGAGAAATTACAATGAACAGGTTACAATGAGAAAACATATTTTTATATTTATATTTGTATTTCAAGCCTTATTATTGAAAGGTCAATTTTCGGGTTCGCCTTTTTATCCGGCTTTTAATTCGGATAATAAAATTGATACAAGCAGTATTTATTTTTCAATAAAAGTTACGAGTTTTTTTAAAAACAATGAATTTTTCAGCGATTTTGAACAAGGATACACGCTTCCCGGATATTCGTTGCACCCCAAACTTATCGCAAAACCATACGAGAAACTGCAAATAGAGTTCGGAACTTATTTTTTGCAATATCACGGCAGAAATAAACTTACCGAACTTGCCCCTACCCTACGGATAGTTTACAGTCCGAATGAAAATTTCAAGTTAATTTCCGGCAATTTGTACGGAACATTAAATCATCAAATGTCCGATTTAATATTCGATACGGAAAATTATTTTATCGACAACATCGAAAACGGTGTGCAAATTCTATACAAAAAAAACAAATTCAATACTGATGTTTGGTTGGATTGGCAAAATTTCATTCTGCACGGCGACGACGACAAAGAACGTTTTACTTTCGGCAGTTCTTCTTCATACAAAATATTGCAAAATACGAATAAACTTTCGTTAAATTTTCAAAGTATAATCACTCACAGAGGCGGTCAAATAGATATTTCGCCGATTTCGATGCAAACTTTGATAAACAGCTCGTCCGGAATAAAATACAAAAGAGAACTGCAAAACCGGAAGAGCCTGAAACTTTACAGCGAATTTCTGACTTTCGCCGATGTTTCGCCAAGTAAAGAAATTCCGTTTATTCAAGGTTACGGAGTCCATTCCGGAGCTACATTTTCAACAGGCAAATATACGTTTGATTTAGGACATTTTTTCTCTTCGGGATACGTTTCGGCAAGAGGAAAGCCAATTTTTAACACCGTATCTAATTTTAAAGAATATCACGAAAAAAACAGAGCCGTTATTATTTCAAAAATAACATTTCGTAAAAATATATACAAAATATTTTCGTTTGCCGCCGATTTTGACGGTTTTTACGACCTGTACAACAATACTTTCGACTATTCATACGGATTATACCTTATTATAAAACTCGATTCTCGTAAAATACGAAAATATAATCTCCCGAAATTATGATTAAAAAAATAATATTCTATATTATTCCGATAACAATTATATTGTCTTGCAATAAATCGGAACAAGCCGAAATTCAACCGGAAAAAACTTTAATAATCGGACATCGTGCTTACGGTAACGAATATTACGGAAGCGAACTTGTCGGAAATTCTTTTGAAGCCGTAAAAGCCGGGTACGCAAATTTGGACGGAATAGAAGTCGATATACAAATGAGCAAAGACAGTACGCTGTGGTTGATACACGATAATGAAATTCCAAATTGTGATAATAAAAATATCCCTGTTTGTAATCTGTCAGACAATGAAATTTTGGAAATAAGCAAGTGCACAAACGGAACTTTAATTACATTAGATACTCTTTTTGAATATCTGTCCGAAGTCAAAGATAAAAAATTCGTTTCGCTTGACATGAAAATAATCGGTAATCCGAATTGTTTTGAAGAAAATGCAAATAAAAATAAAATTATCGCAAATATTATTTTTGAGTTATATAAAAAACATAAACCGGTTCCCGATATTGCAGTCGAAAGTTGGGATATTGATTTCTTAAAAGAAATATCAAATAAAAATACCGAAATAGAAACTTACCTTCTAATTTGGGATAGACTCTCGATTAATGACATAGAATATGCAAAAAATAATTCCATAACAGGTCTTTCATGCAATTACTACTCCGATACGGAAAAATATATTTTTGAAAACGCAAGCCAAAACAATATCAAAATTCAAATATGGACTCCAAGTACTGAAGAAGACATCACAAATGCCTTAAAGCTTAACCCGTTCGCAATACAAACAGAAAACGTAAAATATTTTTAATAATATTTTTAAACTTCACACACTGTCTTGGATACTACCAATTATTTTTTCAATTGCCGACTAACTTACCTCTTTTAAACATATTGAGTTTATATATTCTTGTTTTCTGTGGCTTAGTATCTTTTTTGAGTTTTATGTTTTGATGTCTTTTGGGGTGTGTTTTTATTTTTATAGTTTGCAGATTACTTATCTCAAAAACCGAAATCAAACTTTTCAATTGTTCTGCTTGTGTTGATAATTCTTCTGCCGATGCGGACATCTCTTCAGCAGATGCAGAGTTTTTATTTGTAATTTCTGTTAATTGTTGTATCGAAATATTTATATTTTCTAAGCCTTTTTGCTGTTCTTTACTTGCAGATGCAATGAAATTTACAAGATTAGAACTTTTTTTTATTTCAGGCATTATTTTTTCAAATTTTTCTTTGGCTTCTTTTGAAACTAATTTTCCTATTTCAGATAATTCGTTTATTTCTTCGGAAGAATATTTAGATTTGTCGGCAAGAGTTCTGATTTCGTCTGCTACCACCGAAAAACCTTTGCCTGCGGTACCTGCTTTTGCAGCTTGTATCGAAGCATTTAATGATAATATATTTGTTTGAAACGCAATATCGGAAATGACAGATGCTTTTTTACTAATATCTGAAACTGCTTTTATTGTACGCAGAAAAATTTCATTACCGGTTTCTAAATCTGTTACAGATTTTGTAACAATATCTTCTGTATGCTTTGCTTTTTCGGTATTTGATTCTATTACAACCAACATTTCTTCCATAGAACTTGCTATTTCTTCTGTTGTTGCCGCCTGCTCGTTCGCACGTTCTGAAACGTCTTGCGATGCAGAATTTAATTGACTGCTTGCATCAAGAACTGTTATTGCGGTATCGTTTAAATTTGTTAATATTTCCCTGAAATTTATGTTAATTTTATTTATAGAACTGAAAAGTTTACCTATTTCATCGTTTCTGTGTTCCTCTATTCTAAAATCAATTTGTTTTTCAGCTATTTTTTTCATTGAATTTACGACTTTATCTATAGGGCGGAAAATTTGTTTTGCAAGAAACAAAGATATAAACAATGAAATTACTTGAGTTTCCTTAATTTTTATTTTGACATGTCGTTTTTTCTTTATTTTACTATAGATTTTATCAATAATTGTATTCAATCCATTATAATACAAGGGTTATAGCAAAAATACTTAAATATTTTGAGGATACTCATTAAATAAATGAAGTTCCACTTGTAAAATGCTACAATATTCATAAAAACAGGCACTTGAACTACTTGTTGAACTATTTTTAAGGAAACTCAAGTATAAATATGATTGACCAGACTCGGCGTAGTTTAAGCGACAACGTGTTTACACCGGAATAAATAAGTGTAGATTGTATCTACCGTGCGTAACATACCCTCTTGCACTTGAATACAAATAATTTTTCTTTTATTTGGTATCCGATTGGCATTTTTATCACAAATGTATGCAAAAATATTTATTTTTAATGTAATTTTTTTTTCTAATTTTGTCAAAATATTTAGAAACTAAATACTAATACAAAAGTTTTTTTACATAAACTTTCATATGTTTCTAATTTGTAATATCCTAAAAATAAGTACTCAAAATGTAGTCATTTTCTTAGGTGTTAAGATTTAGTTTTAAATCCCACAATGTGGGCTTCATACAATAACCTGATTATTTTTTTATAAATACGACTTTGTCCCATTAAAAAGGTCAAAGACTTTAAATTTTATTTACACATGAAAAAACTATTTATTTACACAATCGCATTATTTATTTCGGCAGTAATGGTTTCCTGTTCCGACTCGACAAGTACAGACAATGCAACAGAAACCGACTCGGTAAAAAATACCGAAACAACGACGGAAGAAGCAAAAATTGAAGAGAAAGCTGCCGAAACCGAAACAAATACAGAAGGAATGATACCTGCGTCAGAAATGATAGACTACCTGATCACGCCCGAATACGGTTGGAAAAAGGCAGACGAAGATTATTCGCTTTCATTTTTCCCTGATGGACGTTTATCTATACAAAAAGGAGAGGGTGAAGAAGGAATGAGCGAAGGAAAATGGGCTTTGAACAATACCGAAGTTTTATTGACTTATGAAGACGGAACAAGCGAAAGCCTGCCCGTAAAAGGAGACGGAACATTTTTATTTATAGATGAAGCCAAATACGAAGTTTATACAATTAACAATGAACAATGAACATTTTTACGATGTAAAATTTGACAAGGTACAACAAATTCAATTTAACAGGAATAGAATAAAATATGGGATTAAAATGTGGGATTATAGGACTTACAAATGTAGGTAAAACAGCAATTTTTAACTGCTTTTCCAATACAAAGGGCGAAGTTACAAATTTCAGTTTCAGTACAAATAAATCGAATTTGGGAACAGTGGAAGTCCCCGATGCACGTTTGTATGAATTGGATAAATTGTTGCCGACACAAAAAATTATAAAAACGGTTGTCGATATTATTGACATTCCCGGACTTGCAAAAGGTTCGAGCAAAGGCGAAGGTTTGGGTAACAAATTTCTTGCCGATTTGCGAAATACCGATGCAATAATTCATGTTTTGCGATGTTTCGATGATGAAAATTTACTGCATATCGAAGGTTCTATCGACCCTGTAAGAGATAAGGAAATTATTGATTTTGAATTGCAAGTTCAGGATTTGGAATCTATCGAAAAAAAGATTGTAAAAGTCAATAAACTTATAAAAGTCGGCGATAAAGATGCTAAAAAAGCAATAGTAGTTT
>JAOZMN010000212.1 GCA_029934265.1 Bacteroidales bacterium | reverse complement strand
TAAGGGTCTTTTTATACCGAACTCAAAGTACATATTATTTTATTAACGACAAATATAGTTATATTTTTATGCAAAAATATAACTATATAATAAGATTTAAAAATATGGACGCAGCAAAAACTCCAAAAGCCTCTTTAATAATTGCTTGTTACAATCAATCTGATTACCTTGAAAAAGTATTTGAATCTTTATTGAAACAATCTTTTAAAAATTTTGAAATATTGATTGCCGATGACGGTTCCGGAATAGAACTATCCGAAATTATAAATAAATATCAAAATAAATTTGAATATCCGATTAAGCATATTCGCCACGAAGATAAAGGATTCCGAAAAACAATTATAGTCAATAATACTGTAAAAAACTCCAATTCTGATTATATTATTTTCATAGACGGAGATTGCATCTTGCATCATCATTTTATCAAAAGTCATTTGTCGAGAAAAGAAAAAAAAGTTGTTCTGTCCGGTCGCAGAATAATGTTCGACAAAGAAATAAGTGCAAAAATTTCTTTACGGGATATTAAAAATTCCAAATACGAAAAAAAATCTTTTTGGTGGAATAATTGTAAACCAAAGGACAGGAAAAGAGGTTTTTATATGCCGTTTTTATACAAACTAATAAATTCCGGCAAAAAAAATTACTGGGTATTCGGTTCAAATTTTTCGATACATAAAGAAGATTTTATCTCCGTAAACGGATATGACCAAAATATTATCGGACGAGGATTAGAAGATGTTAATTTAAGCAAACGCTTTGATTTAAGAGGATATAAAATAAATCGTTTGACTTACGAAGCATTACAATATCACCTTTTTCACGAATCCAAACCGATACCACACACAAAAGAAACCGAAAATTTATTTATCAATCCGAATAATTTTTATGCCGAAAACGGACTTAACTGTTTTTGATTGTAAATTTATGATTATTCCGTGTTTTGCGACACGAACTTATCAAGTTTTAATTTTTTTGAGTTAAAATATTTTTACTGTATCTTTGTATCAAACTTTTGGGCACACGACAAACTAGATTAAACTTATTTCCTGATTAACAATCATCTGATTATTACAATTTTACACAAGTATGCAAACAATGTTAAACAGCTCGAAGACTTTAAAATTTATGCAATTATTTAAAATAATATCAATACTTGTATTTATTTTTATCTTATCGGGTTGTGAAACCGATAAAGAAAAAGAAACTTATGTAAATATAGAAACAGAGTTTGGAAACATGAAAGTTTTATTATACAACCAAACGCCAAAGCATAAAGAAAACTTTATCACGCTTACCAAAAAGGGTTTTTATGATAATTTATTGTTTCACAGAGTAGTACCAGAATTTATGATACAAGGAGGCGACCCGGAATCTCTACACGGCAAGCCTCAACAAAAATTAGGAAACGGAGACATCGGTTATAAATTGGAACCGGAATTTAATTCGGATTTTTTTCATAAAAAAGGAGCAGTTGCGGCGGCAAGAGAACCGGATATAAGTAATCCGCTAAAAAAATCTTCCGGTTCTCAATTTTATATCGTACAAGGCAAAATATGGACTGACAAAGAGTTAGACCTAATCGAAAAGAAAATCCGTAAGAATAAACGCAGTATCAGAATTGATAATTATATTTATTCCGACATGAAATTAATGAAAAAAGCCGATACATTGCAAGCAACGGAAAATTTTGAAGAATTAGATAAATTTTATAAAGAAATAGGTAAAATAATCGACAAGGAATTTAAAAATGAAGAAAAATTTATAATTCCGGAAAATCACAGAAAAATTTATCGTAAAACAGGCGGAACTCCTTTTTTAGACGGAGAATACACAGTTTTCGGAGAAGTAACAGAGGGATTAGAAATTATAGACTCCATAGCAAATCAAAAATGTGATATAAACGACAGACCTGTAAAAGATATAAAAATGACAATAAAAACAATAAATAGCAACAAATAAAATTTTATAATGACAACAAAAGTTAAAGAATTAATAGAAGAAGTTAAAAAATTTTCCTGCGATAATTTAGAAGATTTAGAAGTATTCAGATTAAGATTTTTCTCCAAAAAAAACGGAAAATTAACCGAACTTTTTAAGGATTTTAAAAATGTTCCGAAAGAAGAAAAAAAAGATTTCGGAATTGTTTTGAACAATTTGAAAAATGCTGTTTCCGACCAAATTGATTTTTTAAAATCAAAAATTAACTCTACGGACAGTTCAGACATTAAATTAGATTTATCATTACCGGGATACGCTGAAAACAAAGGCTCTCGACACCCTATTTCTATGGTAAAAAACGAAATAACGGAGATTTTTTCACGGCTCGGATTTACCATTTCCGAAGGTCCTGAAATAGAAGACGACCACCATGTTTTTTCGGCACTTAATTTTCCCGAAGAACATCCGGCAAGAGATATGCAGGATACTTTTTTTGTAGAGAAAAACCCTGATATTTTACTTCGTACTCATACATCTTCGGTGCAGGTAAGAGTTATGGATAATTCGCAACCGCCGATAAGAACAATTTCTCCCGGCAGGGTTTTTCGTAATGAAGCAATTTCGGCAAGGGCACATTGTATTTTTCACCAAATTGAAGGCTTATACATTGATGAAAATGTTTCTTTTGCCGATTTGAAGCAAACTTTAATGTATTTTGCAAAAGAAATGTTCGGAAAGGATACAAAAATTAGACTTCGCCCTTCATACTTTCCTTTTACAGAGCCGTCGGCGGAGGTTGATATTTCTTGTTCGC
The DNA here is from genome assembly GCA_029934265.1 of Bacteroidales bacterium. Taxonomy (GTDB): domain Bacteria; phylum Bacteroidota; class Bacteroidia; order Bacteroidales; family JAADGE01; genus JAOZMN01. Next base: position 2,948 of record JAOZMN010000212.1, on the reverse strand, counting down.
TTTGTGGCGGTAAAGGTTGCAATGTTTGTAAATATACCGGCTGGTTAGAAATTCTCGGTTGCGGAATGGTGGACCCGAACGTATTGGAAAGCAATAATATAGACAGCGTAAAATATACCGGTTTTGCTTTCGGAATGGGTATCGAACGTATTGCGATGCTCAAATATGGTATCAAAGATTTAAGAATGTTTTTTGAAAACGATTTAAGATTTTTAAAACAATTTGTATAATCAACACCTCGTGTTGTTTTAATAGCGTACGCCGAAATGCTCCGATTATAAGGCAATTACAACCGTGTATGTTTTTATTGCAACTTACCGGAAAATTTAACGAACTATTGTATAATGACGGACAATAAAATTACGGATTTTATAAAAAAGCACCACGTACTTACTTTGGCAACGTCCCAAAATAACGAGCCATACTGTGCAAACTGTTTTTATGCTTATCTGAAAAAAGAAAATTTATTCGTTTTTTCATCGGACTTTGAAACAAAACACGTAAAAGATGTAATGATAAACCGAAAGGTTGCGGCTTCTATTGTATTGGAAACCAAGATTCCCGGCAAAATAAGAGGTCTGCAAATTACCGGAGAAATGTATCAACCCGATGAGATTTTAAAAACACAAGTTCAAAAAAAATATTTCAAACGTTTTCCTTATGCAAAAATTATGAAACCAAATTTTTGGATATTAAAACCAAATTTTTTCAAGCTTACAGACAACAGACTCGGTTTCGGGAAAAAAATAATTTGGAAAAGTGAATAGATTTTTTAAAAATAAAAAGCAATGTGCAAAAACTGCACATTGCAAATTCTAATAAGCCTGTAAATGTTTTTTCTTTTTTTGATTTTTAGTAAAAATTATTGACGTTTTTATAAGCTGCATTATTAATCAGGCGAAAGCCAAATCGTAAATATACAATCAAAAATAGTCAATCTCTTAACTCTGCATCATATCCTCAATTTCCTTTACGGTTTTCGGAATTGGTTTTCCGAGAACTTTACTTCCTGTTTCGGTAACCAAAATATCGTCTTCAATTCTGATACCGCTGAAATCTCTGTATTGTTCGACTTTATCGTAATTAATAAAATCACTGTTTTTATTTTCGGACTTCCAAAGGTCTATAAGGTCATGAATAAAATATATTCCCGGTTCGTCGGTTAAAGCAAATCCGGGTTTCAACTCTTTTGCAAGACGCAAAAATGCTGTTCCGAATTGGTCACTTCTTGTAATTTTATCATCGTAACCAACAAAATCTTCGCCAAAACCTTCCATATCATGAACGTCCAGTCCAATCATGTGTCCCAAACCGTGAGGATAAAATAAAGCGTGAGCACCTGCGGCTACCGCTTGATCAACATCACCTTTCATTATTCCTAAATCTTTAAGACCTTGTGTAATTGTCTTAGCGGCAAGCAAGTGCATATCTCTGTAAAGTATTCCCGGTTTAATTCCTTCTCGTACATTTTCGTTTGCGGCAAGTACAATTTCGTAAATTTCTTTTTGTTTGGTTGTAAATTTTCCTCCGGCGGGAATTGTTCTTGTAATATCGCTTGTGTAATGCAATTCATTTTCGTGTCCGGCATCGGTTACAAGTAATCTTCCGTCTTCCAAAAATGCACTGTGGTCGTAATTATGTATAATATGTACATTCTGACTTAAAATTACAGGAAACGAAACAGGTCCTCCGCTTGCAAGTGAAATTCCTTCTACCATACCTGCAATTTCCATCTCTTTTATTCCGGGTTTTGCCATTTTCATTGCCATTGTGTGCATCAAATAAGCAATATCGGTGGCTTGTTCCATTTGTTCTATTTCTCTTTCCTCTTTTATTTCTCGCAAAGAAACAACAGCTTTTATAAGTTCCGAAGAAACGGCTTCCGACAAACCGGCGGTAGGAATACCGAGTAAAGCCGAAAGTGTAATTTTGGTTTCGGCTCTGTAAGGCGGAAGAAAATGAATTTTACGACCTTGTTCGAGTGCCGTTTTTATTACTTGGTCGAGTTTATATACAGGAAGGGATTTTGAAACCCCAACTCTTTCGGCTTGTTCTTTTACCGATTGCATTTTTCCCATCCAGATAATTCCGTCCATATCGAAATCATCGGCAAAAATATAATCCTCTCCGGCTTCGATGTCTAAAATTCCGGTAAATTTTTGCTTTTTAATTCCGAAAAAATACATAAAACTACTGTCTTGTCGGAAAGTATAATGGTTTGCCGGATAATTGAATGGTGCATCAACATTGCCAACCATCAAAATTAAACCGCTTTTTACTCTCTTGCGTAATTCCTCTCTTCTCTTGGTATATACTTCTTTTTTGAACATAGTATTTATTGTTTATAATGATTTATAATGATTTATCCTATCCTGCTTTTTGAAATTTAAGTTTTAATGAGGTAAAACCGTATTTTTAATATATTGATAATGTGATTATTATGTAAACTTGAATACGGAAAATGGTAAAGCCCTCACCGTAGGTAAACTTATGTAATAATACTTACCTATTCAAAACAGAATTAGTCAAAAATAATAAATATTTCCGACATTATAAAATTTATACTTTGTCCGGTTTTGTATTTAAAATTATAAAACACTGTTAATAAAGACAGTATAAAGATAAAAATACTTATTAATTAACTTAAAATTCAAAATATTATAAAAATTTAACGTGTTTTTTTTGTGTTTGCTCAAAAAAGTATGCAGATAATCAACTTTGCCAAAGTTAATCAAATTAATATCTGTACATTATTGAGTTATTATACATTTTGCCAAGTGAACTTTGGCAAAGTTTTTTTAGGAAAAAGACGCTTACAGGTTTGAAATTTCCAAAAGGAATAATTCTGCAATTTTCATATCGAGAGGTCTTGTTATTTTTATATTTTCGGGATTACTTTCTATTAAATTTATATTTATGCCGAGTTTTTCGACAACGCTTGAACTATC
>JAOZMN010000211.1 GCA_029934265.1 Bacteroidales bacterium | reverse complement strand
CTAAAAGTATAAAATTTTTAACAAATTATAAAGTAGATACAATAAAAAATAACAAATGTAAATAAAACTGCACATTATTGGTTTAGTGAACTTTACATTTGTTATATTTTCAATGCCGAAATTTTATATTTTTGTATAAAATTTGAATGACTGATTATATTTTAACTTTGGCTAAGTCAAGTAAATAAATACGATTTTACCTCACTAAAAAGATAAAAGACCTTAATTCATTCCGGGAAAACTGCTTACCGGTTTTATTTTCAAATCCGGAAAACTGCTTACTACTTGAATTTTAAAATCCGGAAAACTGTTTACAATTTGCCATTCTCCGCAATTATCCGGAAAAGAATTTACAAATTTGACTTTAATATCCGGAAAACTTTCCACATATTGTACTTTAATATCCGGAAAAGAAGTTACAATTTGTACTTTCCCGTATAATTTTATACCTTTATATTCACAATTCCCGGTTGTTCTGAAATATTCGAGTGCTTCTTCTTTCTGTTCCGGAGTCAAATCGGAGAACTTCATTGTCGGTTTGATACTTGCATCATTTTTTTCGGATAAATCCGAATTTATATTATTTCCGCCGATAAGCATAAATAATGGAATGCTTAAAATCATTATAAGTTTATACATAGTCTTTAAGTTTTAAATTGTTAATACAACTGATTTTCAATTCAAATATACAAATTTATTTTTAAATAAAAAAAATGATTGACGAAATAGAAGATATTAGTGAAAAAGCAAAAAAACTTCTTATTTTGAAATCTAAATTCAAGTAATAAATGTAACTTCCTTTTTGCACTTTAATTATAATATCTATTTTTGTAGAAATTAATCTGTTACAAATGAAAGCAATGATTTTTGCGGCGGGACTCGGAACACGTTTAAAACCGATAACCGACAAAATTCCCAAAGCACTTGTTTCTGTCGGCGGAATCCCGATTTTAGAACTTGTAATAAAAAAATTACAAAAAGAAGGTTTTGACGAATTTATAATTAATGTTCATTATTTTTCGGAACAAATAGTCGATTTTTTGAAGAAAAATAATAATTTTGGTTCGATAATTCATATTTCCGATGAAACGCAAAAATTACTCGATACCGGAGGAGGACTGCTCAATGCAGAGAAATTTCTTAGCGGAACAGAGGATTTTTTAATTTGTAATGTAGATATTTTAACGGATATTGATATTAAAACTTTATTCGATACACACAGGAAAAATAATGCTCTTGCAACACTTGCGATGACAAAAAGAGAATCGACACGACGACTTGTTTTTGACTCTCAAAACAGACTTTGCTATTGGGAAAATACCAAAACCGGAGAAATAAAACCGGCAAAATCACCAATCGGAGATACAATTCATTCGGCATTTGCCGGAATACAAGTAATTTCGCCGAAAATTTTCGATAAAATAAATTTGAAAGGTAAATTTTCGATAATAGATTTATATCTTCAACTTGCAAACGATAATAAAATTTGTTCCGCCGAATTTGAACCGAAATATTGGTTTGACATCGGTAGTGTTGAAAAATTAAAAAAAGCAGAAAGATTTATGAAACGAATAACTTAACAACCGATAAAATATAGAAAATATAGAAAATTACTCTTCTTACACAGGGTACAAAACTTCAAAACTTAAATAATGAAAAAAAACACATCTGCACAATACATTCCTAATGCGATTGAAGACAAATGGTATAAATTCTGGTCGGATAATAAAATGTTTAAATCCGAACCCAATGAAAAAGAACCTTTTACTATAGTAATACCTCCTCCGAACGTTACCGGCGTACTACACATGGGGCATATCATGAATAATACAATTCAGGATATACTTACAAGACGTGCAAGAATGCAGGGAAAAAACGCACTTTGGGTGCCGGGTACCGACCACGCTTCCATTGCTACCGAAGCAAAAGTTGTAAACAAACTTAAATCAGAAGGAATCGACAAAAATGAAATCGGCAGAGAAAAATTTTTGGAACACGCATGGGAGTGGACGCACAAACACGGCGGTATAATTCTCGACCAACTCAAAAAACTCGGTGCTTCTTGCGATTGGGACAGAACAAAATTTACTTTGGACGATGATATGTACGAAAGTGTAATTAAAACTTTCGTTGATTTACACAATAAAGGCTTAATTTACAGAGGAGTACGAATGGTGAATTGGGACCCGTCCGCACTTACGGCAGTTTCCGATGAAGAAGTGGAATATAAAGACGAACAAAGCAAATTATATTATGTTCGTTATAAAATAAAAGACAGCGAAGAGTATATAACTATCGCTACAACACGTCCGGAAACCATACTTGGCGATACTGCGGTTTGCGTTCACCCGGAAGATGAACGTTTTAAAAATCTGCACGGCAAAACTGTAATTATTCCTTTAATAAACAGGGAAGTACCTATAATTATTGATGATTATATAGATATTGAATTCGGAACCGGAGCTTTGAAAGTAACGCCGGCACACGATGAAAATGATTATATGCTTGGGCAGAAACATAATTTGAAAATTGTAGATATTTTTAACGATAACGGAACTATTGCCGAAGCCGGAGAACTTTATATCGGGAAAGACCGTTTTGAAGTACGGAAGTTGATAATAAAAGATTTGGAAAATAGTGGGCAACTTGTTAAAATAGAAGACCTTACAAATAGGGTAGGGTACTCTCAAAGAACGCAAGTACCTATTGAGCCGAAACTTTCTATGCAATGGTTCTTAAAAATGGAAGAACTTGTAAAACCGGCTATCGAAAACGTTGAAAATGATAATATTAAATTCACACCGGAGCGTTTCAAAAATACATATCGTCATTGGATGACAAATATCAGAGATTGGAATATTTCCCGACAATTATGGTGGGGACAACAAATTCCGGCTTATTATTTGCCGAACTCCAACGATTTTGTTGTTGCCGAAAATCCGGAAAAAGCTCTCGAACTTGCAAAAGAAAAACTATCAAATCCAAATCTTAAATTAAGCGACTTGCGACAAGACGAGGACGTACTCGATACTTGGTTTTCATCATGGTTGTGGCCTATGTCTGTTTTCGACGGTATCAGAAATCCTGAAAATCCCGAAATTAAATATTATTATCCGACAAACGTAGTTGCGACCGGACACGATATTATATTTTTCTGGATAGCAAGAATGATAATTTCCGGATACGAATTTCGTAACGAATTGCCGTTTAAAAACGTGTATTTTACCGGAATGGTACGAGACGAAAAAGGCAGAAAAATGTCCAAACAACTCGGTAATTCTCCCGACCCGCTGGATTTAATAGAAAAATACGGAGCAGACGGAGTTCGTGTAGGAATGATGCTGTGTTCTCCTGCCGGCGGTGATTTGCTTTACAACGACAACTTACCGGAACAAGGCAGAAATTTTTGCAATAAAGTTTGGAACGCTTACCGACTTGTGGAATCGTGGAAAGTTGATGAAAAAATCCCGCAACCCGAACATTCAAAAGTTGCATTGAATTGGTTTGAAAATAAAATTAATGAAACTGTTTCAAAATTAGATAAACAAATTGACAATTTCAGAATTTCGGAAGGTTTAATGTCGGTTTACAGACTTTTTAAAGATGAATTTTCATCATGGTTGCTCGAAATCGTAAAGCCTGAATATCAAAAACCTATAGACAAAACCACGCTTACACAAGTAACAAATTCTCTCGATAAATTACTTCGACTTTTACACCCTTTTATGCCTTTCATAACGGAAGAGCTTTGGCAGAAATTGGAAGCAAGAGCCGAAAATGAAAGTATCATGCTTGCCAAAATGCCTTCGGATACAAATTTCGATACAAATTTATCGGAAAAATTTGAGAATATCAAACAGATAATAAGCGAAATCAGAAATATCAAAAAACAAAAAAACTTACCGGCTCGCACAGAAATAGAACTGTTTTACAAAACTTCCGACAAGATATATGATAATACTTTCGAAAGTGTTATCGTAAAACTCGGCGGTGTTTCAAAGTTTGAGAAAACGGAAAATAAAATTGAAGGAGCGACACAATTTATCGTTAAAAAAACAGAATATTTTGTGCCTTTGGGCGATTTGGTCGATACCGAAGAGGAAATCGCAAAACTTAAAAAGGAGCTTAAATATACAGAGGGCTTTTTGAAAGGTGTTGCCGGCAAACTTTCAAATAAACGTTTTGTAGATAACGCACCGGAAGCTGTCGTAAATAAAGAAAAAATAAAAATGGCAGATGCCGAAGCCAAAATTTCAGCTTTGAAAACTCAAATAAAAGAGTTGGAACGAAAATAAAGAATGAGGTCAGTCTAAAAAGTATATTTTTTCGCAATCAGACCCTTAGGGTTTTTATTAAAAAACTGTAAATTAAGTATTTAGATTTATTAAATTTTGTTAAATCAAACCCTAAGGGTCTTTTTATACCGAACTCAAGGATTTAGTTTAAGTGAAACCTTGAGTAATTTGTTTTTATTTTCCTATAAGAATGAATGGCGACCAGAAATAAGGGTGTGCATATTTCCCTTCTTTAATAAGGTCTAATTTGGCTTGATGCAGTGATAATGTTATATCTTCTTTATTTTTATTGAGAAGTTTATCGTAAAAATCAATCATAAGTTTTGATGTGGATTCATCGGAAACTTTCCATAAGGATACTATTATATTTTTTGTTCCGGCATAGAGCAAAGCCCTTGAAAGTCCGATAATTCCTTCACCTTTTGATATTTTTCCCAGTCCTGTTTCGCAAGCCGAAAGTACGACTAAATCGGCATTAAGTTTCAGGTTATAAATTTCGCCGGAATACAGCACTCCGTCGTTTTTGGCGGTTTTGCTTTCGGAAAGCAGTATGCAAGAGAGTTCCGGAGTTTCTGAATTTACGATTCCGTGAGTGGCAATGTGTAGATATTTACAATCTTGCAAGTCGTAGGATTTTATAAATTCTTCCGATGCTTTGTTTCTCATTTTGGCTTCAACGGTTAGCGATTTGTCGGTAAATAATTTTGAAATTTCATTTATTTCATCAACGGTTCCGGGTAGTTCGCTGACTGTCTTACCGTTATATGAAACATTGCCTCCTTCAAAAACCGGAGCAATTCCTATCCAATCCGTTTGTGCATCACTTTTTTCTTTTTCCGAAAGAATTGCTCTGCTGTATAATCCGGCGGAATAAAAATAATCAATTTTCAGTTTTTTTATTAAATAAGGATATTCTTTAAAAGTTTCGATGTTTCCTGTGTATTCTTCCGTAAAAAGAGCTTCGAAAGGTATAATTCCCAAAATTCCGTCCGGTATAATTATTAAATTTTCAATTTCCGAAGAAATATCTTCAGGAAATAAAAACCGATACATTCGGAATGCTTCTTTTGTATATTTTGATATGTCGGATTTGTAGCCGGAAGTTAATAATTTTCGATAGTTTTCGATTTCTTTATTGAAATTCAATGGAGTTTTTACTTCTTCAACAACAGTACTGTCTTTGGTAAGGGTAAATATTGTGAGTAAAGTATCACCAAGATAATAACTTCTGAGAGCATTTTTTTTATCTATTTGACTTCTGATAAGATTTGCCGTTATTTTATTTTCCTTATATTTCATTTCAAAATATTTCGGATAATCTGTTTCAAATTTGGCAATAATTTTTCGGTGAGCATCTTTTATGGCGAATAATTTACTTCTGTAAAATAGTTCTTCTTTATTGTTATCG
>JAOZMN010000597.1 GCA_029934265.1 Bacteroidales bacterium | reverse complement strand
TGTCAAGATAAATAAAATTATTTTTACGATGCCTTACCGTAATTTCCATATTGTAAAAATATTGTGTATATTTCGGTTGAAATATACACCCGTTAATTTTCCAAAAAAAAGTTATATTTTCAGATTATTGCAATTCTATTTTCGTGCTTCAAAACTTTTGCTTCGGTATAAAAAATCAGCTCTTCTGCCATATTTTTAATTAAATCTCCAACTCTTTCAATTTTCTTGATAATTAAATTTACATATAAAATTTGGTCGATTTTATCGGGAAATTCTTTTATTAACAGTTTAATAATATAAGCAGAATTTCTGTTTATTTCATTAACAATAAGGTCTTCTTCAAACACTTTTCGAGCAAGTTTTGTATCTTCATTTTCAAATGCAGCAATCACATTATCAAGCATCTTGATTGCATGACCGTACATTTCATCTAATCTGAGACGTTCCCGAGTTTTTTCTTCGAGAGCTTCATCAAATTTTATTATGTATCTTGCAATTCCTTCGGCATGGTCAGCAATACGTTCGAGAGTCGAATTTACATTATAAACTGCAAGTACAAAACGCAAATCAATAGCAACAGGGTGATACAAAGCAAGATAACTTTCGCAATCTGCGTCTATTTTAAGTTCGTAAGCGTTTACTCTCTTTTCTGTCGATACAATTTGCAAAGCGATATTTGTATCAAAACTTTTTAAAGCCTCAAAACCATTGTTTATCTGACTTTTAACAAGAAGCATTAATTCAATAATACTCTTTTTTAATTCCGGTAATTGAACTGATATATGTGTCATGGTTGATTTTATGATGTGTTAATTTTATGATTTAACAATTTTAAAATTAAATTTACTATCCGAACCTTCCGGTTATGTAATTTTGGGTTTGTTTTTCTTTCGGATTTGTAAAAAATGTTTTTGTATCTCCAAATTCTACAAGGTCGCCGATATAGAAAAATGCAGTATTGTCGCTTATTCTTGATGCTTGTTGCATATTGTGTGTAACTATCAGGATTGTATATTTTTTCTTTAGTTCGTTCATTAAATCTTCAATTTTGCTTGTCGCAATCGGGTCGAGTGCAGAAGTCGGTTCGTCCATAAGTATAACTTCCGGTTCGGTTGCCAATGTTCGTGCGATACAAAGTCGTTGTTGCTGTCCGCCGGAAAGCGAAAGAGCATTTTCTTTCAAACTGTCTTTCACTTCATTCCAAAGAGCTGATTGTTTCAAACTTTTCTCTACAGTTTCCTCGAGCAAATTTTTATCTTTTATTCCTCTGATTTTCAATCCGTAAATTACATTTTCATAAATTGATTTCGGAAACGGTGTAGGTTTCTGAAATACCATTCCTATCCGTTTGCGAAGTTCTTCTACACGAACACTCTTATCGTAAACATCTAATTCATCTATAAGTGCAGAACCTTCTTTTCTGTAACCGGAAATATAATCGTTCATACGATTAAAAACTCTTAAATAAGTAGATTTCCCGCAACCGGACGGACCTATTAATGCAGTAATTTTATTTTTGTA
>JAOZMN010000596.1 GCA_029934265.1 Bacteroidales bacterium | reverse complement strand
ATTCGGTTTTTCGAAAGTTAAATTTGAGAATTTTAAAAAGTCTAATCTTTCAAAATTGGAGTTTAACCTTTCCGGAAAACCTAAAGCGTACTGTATCGGCAGTTTCATGTCGGGAAGTCCCATTTGAGCTTTTACGGAACCGTCCGCAAACTGTACCGCCGAATGAATAATGGATTGCGGGTGTACCACCACTTCAATTTGTTCGGGATTTACAGAAAATAACCATTTTGCCTCGATAGCTTCCAAACCTTTATTCATAAGCGTTGCCGAGTCGATAGTTATTTTTGCTCCCATTTCCCAGTTCGGGTGTTTGAGGGCTTGGTTTTTTGTTACTTTTTTAAGAAATTCAATATTTTTTCCTCTGAAGGGACCGCCGGAAGCGGTAAGTATAATTTTTTCTATAGGATTTAAAAATTCACCTGTAAGACATTGAAATATAGCAGAATGTTCAGAATCTACCGGCAAAATACTAACTTTATTTTCCAATGCAAGTTTGCTGATAAGTTCGCCTGCAACCACAAGAGTTTCTTTATTTGCCAAAGCAATTGTTTTTCCTGCTTTTATTGCGTTAATAGTCGGGATTAAACCGGAATATCCCACCATTGCCGTAACGACAATATCTATTTTATCCGTTTCAACTATTTGTGCAATTGCTTTTTCGCCGGCATATACTTTTATCGGTAAGTCGGATAAGTAGTTTGTAAGTTCTTCATATTTAGAGTCATCTGCAATAACAACGGTATCCGGTAAAAATTTTCGAGCTTGTTTGGCAAGTAATTTTACGTTGGAACCTGCGGTAAGAATTTCTGCAACGAAATAGTCGCTTTGTTCTTCAATAACTTCCAACGTTTGTGTACCTATTGAGCCGGTAGAGCCGAGTATTGCTATTTTTTTCTTGGATTTTTTCATTCAACAATAGTTTGTTAAATTTTTATAACTATTTGATTATAAGAATCTTGCTAAAGTTTTATTGAATTGATTAAAATGGTTATAATCAATGTGTTACAAATTTTAAAATTATAACTTCAGCAAAGTTACAATTTTGGAGCATTTTAATTTTTAATTTCTAAAATGCGATATAATCCTGCGGATTGAGGGGGACACCTTTATGCCACAATTCAAAGTGTAAGTGCGGTCCGGTTGTCAGTTCGCCTGTATTTCCTATAATTGCAATAGTTTCACCGGCTTCAATTCTGTCTCCTGTTTTTTTTAGAAGAACAGAGTTGTGTTTGTAAACGGAAATTAGATTATTTGTGTGCTGTATTTCAATTATATATCCGGTTTCGGAAGTCCATGTGGAGAGTATAACCGTACCTCCGAGTGTGGCAAGTATGGGTTCGTCTGCACCGGCAACAATGTCTATTGCATAATGTTGTGTTTGCAGGTCGAATCCGTTAGTTATAATTCCTTTGACAGGCATGAAAAAATGTAAATTTTTCAGGCTTGTAGATGTACTTGTGTTTTCAATTACCGATAAATTATTTTTTTCTTCTGTTTCAATCGTAGCTCTGAGCACTGAGTCCAAT
>JAOZMN010000210.1 GCA_029934265.1 Bacteroidales bacterium | reverse complement strand
AAGAACACCCTGATACTAAAAAATTTTACACATCTCCAACAAAAAAATGGTGGGGCTGGAAGCCAAACTATCCAATCCATAAAGTAAACTGGTACAATGCTACTGAATACTGCAACTGGTTAAGCGAAAAAGAAGGCTTAGAGAAATGCTACAGCAAAAATGCAGACGGAGGTTGGGATTGTGATTTTTCTAAAAAAGGTTATCGCTTGCCAACAGAAGCAGAATGGGAATTTGCCGCAAAAGGAGGCAACAAAAGCAAAGGCTTCAAATACAGTGGCAGTAACAATATCAAAGAAATTGCTTGGTACGATGAAACAACATTTCTTTCAGGACCTAAAAACGTGAAATCAAAAAAAGCCAACGAACTCGGAATTTACGATATGAGCGGAAACGTCTGGGAATGGTGTAGTGATTATTACACAAAAACTTATTACAGTCATACGGCAAATGCAAAAAATCCTTTCAATTCAAGGTCGCAACCATACAGAGTATTAAGAGGCGGAGCTTGGCACTATCAAGGAAATTACGCAACCTCAACAAGCAGAGACGGACCGGAAGCCGTTTTTTGTAATTACAACTACGGTTTTAGAGTTGCAAAAAGCAAATAAAACTTATACTTTAATATCGCTTACAATATATACAGACAACCGTATTTAAGACAAAAATTAAATACGGTTGTTTATTCTTTAGTTAATGAAATTTGCAACAAAACGAAAAATTTATAATTTTGTAGTCTATATACAAAACAAATATTGACCAAAATATGTTTAATCTACTGAAACAAACGTTTTTAATAATTGTTATTGCAATTTCTGTACTTACATCTTCTTATGCCCAAGTTACCGAACCTCAAATGATTTTTGTAAAGGGCGGAGCTTTTAAAATGGGAAGTAAAAAGGGAGACTATGATGAAAAACCTGTACATCAAGTTGTACTAAGTAATTATTATATAGGAAAATTTGAAATTACGGTAAAACAATACCGAGAATTTTGTAATGCCACAGGAAAAAAAATGCCCCCGATGCCGACTGAAGAATGGTACGAAGAACATGACCAAGCAGAAAAATGGGTATGGAAAGACAATAATCCCATTGCAAAAATAAACTGGCACAATGCCACCGCCTATTGCAAATGGCTGTCCAAAGAAACAGGTAAAAATTACTCATTACCTACGGAAGCACAATGGGAATATGCGGCAAAAGGCGGAAATAAATCCAAAAACAACTTATACAGTGGCAGTGATAATATCAATGAAGTTGCTTGGTACGATGAAACAACCTACGAAAAAGGGACTCGCCCTGTTGGTCGTTTGAAACCCAATGAAATAGGCATATACGACATGAGTGGCAATGTATGGGAATGGTGCAAAGATAACTATGCCAGATATAAATCAGGAACTCAAAAAAATCCAAAAGGTCCGGAAAAAACAAACTTTCGAGTAATAAGAGGAGGCTCATGGTATTATGTAGGTGAAATGACAAAAGTAACAACAAGAGACGGACCTTATCCTCATTACTCAAATTTTAATTACGGTTTCAGAGTTGTAATTAACCCATAAGCAACTCACAACAAACAACTTAAACACACAATAATTTTAAAATTTATCAAAAAACAAATCTGTAAGTGAAATCATTTTTGAAAATCTTTAAATTATTAATATTTCTAAGTATCTTTTTATACTCTTGTAAAAACAATGCAAAAGATGATGAAAAAAGTGCTTTACTTGAATATCTTGAAAAGAACAAAATAGAAACAGAGCCAACCGGAAGCGGTTTATATTATATCGAAACAGATACTGCTGATTATTACGACTCCTTATCCGTTACTCCACAAAAAGGAGACATTGTTGTACTGAAATATAAAGGCTCACTTATAGATAAAACAATTTTTGACCAAACAGATACTAATTATTTTCACTATATTTTTAAAGAACAATCGGTTATAAAAGGTTGGGAAGAAGGAGTCTCGTATATGAAAAAAGGTATTTCCGCAAAATTGATAATTCCTTCGGATTTAGCTTACGGAAAATATCAAACAGGAAAAATCTCCCCCTACTCTACTCTTATTTTTGAAATCGAAATGATTGATAAAAAATAGCAAATAAGAGTTCGGTATAAAAAGACCCTTAGGGTTTGATTTAATAAAATTTAACAAACCTAAATATTTAATTTACAGCTTGTTACTTTAAACCCTAAAGGTCTGATTTCGAGAAAATCTACTTTTTAGACTGAACTCAAATAATACTCACTCTATTTTTTTGATTTTAAATTTCTGTTACTTTAAACAATAAAATACTTTATTTATAAGTTTTTTATTTGTGAAGTTTATAATAATTTTGTATCAATTTTTAAAAACAAACCTAAAAATTTCAATAAAATGAAAAATACAGTAAGATTGTTAATTTTAACATTATTTGTCGGCATCGTTTTTTCGATTTCAATTACAGATATAAAAGCACAAACCGGTGTACTTGGCGGTATTGACGAATATGGTGAACCAATACCCGTATTCTGGTTTTATATTAGTGTAAGAGAACAGACTGATAGAACAACAGGAATGAAAAGCCATATTATAAGGCGACTGGGTACACGAGTTGAAAACGGTTCAATGGAAGAATACAAGGAAGATTTATGGTACAATATGGGAAAGGGCTACAAACTTGCTATGGGTCCGTTTAACGAATATCTAAAAGCAAAAGAGGCAATGGTTTTTTACGAAATTACCAACGATTCAATTCCACTTCCTCCCAACGTAGATGTATCAGATAAAAACAGAACTGTTTATTATTTCCCTGTTAGAATTTTTAAAAGGGAAAGGTCAGGGTCGCTTGAGTTTAATAGCTCGGCTGCCGCAGTTGCCAGTGGTAACTATGAAGAATTTTATAGTGTTATTAAGTTGCAACTCAACTTTAAAGCCATTAATATAGGACCGTTTTGGAGTCTTGAAGAAGCAGAAGCTGCAAAAAGTGTCTACAAATTACAATAAAATAAATATTTTTTAAATAAAAAAGCGATGCCGTTTCCGGTATCGTTTTTTTATTTTAATGTTTTTTTTTGCAAATAAGTTTCAATATATTACTTTTGTATGATTTTTAATTACAAAACGAAAGTAAAATTCACATTTAAAAACTAAAAGTAAAATGAAAACTAAAAAAAGCGGAGCAAAATATTCCGCAATAGTAGGTATCGGCGAAGAGCTTAAAAAATTAGAAAGAGAAACAGGACAAGAATATTTGGCACTCAACCGAGGCATAAATAATGTAGTGAAAATTGATTTGAATGAAATTGCAAGCGAAATAGATTACAACACAGCTGCGATGCAATTCTATGCACCGACAACCGGAAGTTTATCTCTAAAAAAAGCAATAAATTCAGAGTACTTTGATAACAAAGCAGATACCGATAATATAATGATTACCGGAGGCGGAATGAATGCCTTGAATATACTTTTCAGCACTCTTGATGTTGAAAAAATTTATTCACACTCGATGTTTTGGGGAGCTTATGCTAATATACTGAAAATAACAAAAATTGAACAAGATTTTTATTCCGATTATGAGGAACTCGCTAAAAATCCGGAAAAATTTAAAAATTCAGCAATAATAATTTGCGACCCGAACAATCCGGTAGGCAATAAGTACAGTGATAAAAGATTACTTGAAATTGTCGAAACCCTTGAAAAACACGATGTAACAGTAATTTGGGACGGTCCGTACAGAAGACTTTTTTACGGTAATACAGACAATTTATATCAAAAACTTTTACAATTTAAAAATGTAATTATTACAGAAAGTTTCAGTAAATCTGTCGGACTTAGTGGTCAGCGTCTCGGCTTTATACATACTCAAAATGAGGAACTTAACAAAGAGGTCGGTATCAAATTATTGTATTGCAACAATGGTATAAATACTTTTTCTCAAATTTTAATCGAGAAACTTCTTACAACGAAAAAAGGAAAAAAAGCAAGCTCCGATTTCAAAAAAGAAACAGTAAAACACATAAGCCGGAACATACAATATCTTATTGATAATAAACTGCTTGCAAGTGAATTTTATCAAAAATCGACTCCTGTGGGAATTTTTGTAATTGTCAATAAAAGCTACGAAGAACTTCTCGATAAAAATATCGGCAGTGTTCCGCTTAATTATTTTACAAAACGCACAGATATTAAGCCGAAAAAATTTTCAAGAATTTGTGTATCTGTTCCGAATGATAAATTTGTTTCGTTTTTTGATAAATTTAAAGTTATTGATAATTTTTCTAATTGATACTTCAAGATTGTAAATACCTATAGATAAGTTTTTACGTATTCATATTTGCATAACAATCATATTATCAACATATTAAAAATACAGTTTTACCCCATTAAACAGGTCGCAAACCTTAAAACTGAAAATATATAAACGGAACAACATCTTCGCTTTTGAATTGTATAACAAGCTGTACCACAATTATAAAAATCAGCAATTTTATAAGATAGTGCGATTTTGAAAAAGCATTTGTGATTTTATGTGTCCATTTGAGCGGTGAAGCGTGCATTGAAAATCCTATAATCATCAATATCAGCCACATAGTATGGGCTTGCGAAAACGGAACGGCATATTTTATAACATCGGTATCGGTAAGAACTTTTTTTATCATTATAAAAGCGACTTTATACGCTCCTATCATTACCTTTACGGATATTTCTTTGTCGTTTCCTTTTATTTTTTCGGTGAGTAATATTTTTTCACCGTTTTCGTAAAAAAGAGTTTCTGTGAGAGTATCTTTTGCAAGTCCGTTTTCGGCAAATAATACTTGAACTGTCTTAGTACTATCAGTTTGCGATATTGTTTTTGAAACATATTCATAGTTTGCTCCGTTTTTTATTGTTCGTGTAATTGTAGTTTCGGCAACATCGGCGGCACGGAAAAATATCCATAAAGTTATCACGAAAATAAAAGTAATCAGCCAAGAAATAAATTTTACGGGAATTTTATCCGGTATTTTTTTTAATAATCCGGAACTTGCCTTGTGAATTGCAAGTCCGATTCCGTGCATCGAACCCCAGACTACAAATTTCCAATTTGCACCATGCCAAAGTCCACCCAAAAACATGGTTATAAATAAGTTACGATACATCTTCCATTTTCCTTTACGATTTCCGCCAAGCGAGATATAAAGATAATCCCTGAGCCAAGAGGACAAAGAAATATGCCAACGCCTCCAAAAGTCTGTGATATTCAATGCTTTATACGGAAAATTAAAATTTATTCCCAAGTCAAAACCCATAATCATAGCCAAGCCTATTGCCATATCGGAATATCCGGAAAAATCACCATAAATCTGTAAGGTATAGCCGAGTACAGCCATTAAATTCTCAAACCCGGAATAAGTATGCGGTGCTCCGAAAACAAAATCGTTATATTGAGAAATATAATCGGCAATTACGGCTTTTTTGAATAATCCTACAATTATCAGCCAAAATCCGACCCAAATTGCGTCCTTATTTATTATGATTTTCTTTTTCAGTTGCGGTAAAAAATGATTTGCCTTAACAATCGGACCTGCAACAAGTTGGGGAAAAAATGAAAGGAAAAAAGCATAATCGAGAATATTTTTTTCAGGCTCTATTTTTTTCTGATAAACATCTATTACATAACTTATCGACTGAAATGTATAAAACGAAATTCCTATGGGAAGAAATATATCCAAAGGTTGAAAATTATTACTCATAATTTCAGTAAAACTCTTAAAATGAG
>JAOZMN010000209.1 GCA_029934265.1 Bacteroidales bacterium | reverse complement strand
TCATTCATCAAGTGCCATTATAATATCCGCACCGATAATTCTTTGAGTTTCAACTACATTTTCGGGCGTAAAAAGATGTTTTGAGCCATCTATATGAGAACGAAACGTTACTCCCTCTTCTGTAATTTTACGCATTTCCGACAAGGAAAAAACTTGATAACCTCCGCTATCGGTAAGTATCGGCTTGTTCCAATTCATAAATTTATGCAACCCGCCGGCTTTTTCCAAAATATCCGTTCCGGGACGTAAATACAAATGATATGTATTGCCAAGAATTATTTGGGCTTTAATATCATCTTTCAATTCGTGCTGATGTACTGCTTTGACAGTTCCGAGCGTACCGACAGGCATAAAAACAGGTGTTTTTATTTCGCCGTGCGATGTTTGTAAAATCCCAACGCGTGCAGAACTTTCGGAATCTTTTTCTATTATTTTAAAAAACATTTATATAAGGTCTATTACAAAAGTATATCGACATTTACTTAAGATAACTTTCTAATTAAAAGAATTTTACACGAGTACGTAAGCAACATTAAAAAAGTCAGAGACCTTATTTAATATTTAAACCTGTTTAATTCATCATCGCCATCGGGTATTATGCCGGAACGTCTTTTTCTTTTTTTTCGTTTCGGTCTTTTTCGTTTCGTTTTCTTTATTTTATCGAGTTCGTTGTCCGATACAACAAAACTTTCCGGATTTGACGAAATTTCATCATCGTAAATTTCATCTGCCATTTGCATACGTTTTAAAGCAATTATTTCAGCAGCACTGACATCTGCCAACAAATCAGTTTTTACCCTCTCGAAATTTTTTCCGTGAATGTTGGTAAACGATATTTTGAAAGATAAAAATAAAGCAATTCCGGTAAATGTCATACTCCAAAAACCGGGAGAAAATACGCTTGCATAATAATAAATTTCTTTTGAGTATATAAACATATAAGTTGCAAACGAAAACTGAATTAATATTATCACTGCAAAACTTATCAAAGCGGAAATTAATCCGAACTTGCTCTGAACTCCTTTGCCGGCTTTTTTTACGGATAAACCTATCAAAGCGGAAATTACTATCTTGGAGAACCAATTCAGTAAAAAAAAACTTCGAGAACCGGTTCCGAACCACATTATGAAATTTATCAGCAATAAAATAACAACACCGCTAATTATTCCGGCCGTAACAGCTTTCACTATATTTTGCCTTTCGGTCAAATAATTTACTACGTCTTGCTTGGATTCAAGATTTTTTTTACGTCTTTCTTCTACGGCTTCTTCCGACTCGTCATCCTTAACCATTCCAAAAAAAGCTCCGGAAAGTAAATCATCATCGTAATCTTCACCTTGAGTTCCTGTTCCGAAACCGGGTTTGATTACAATCGTAACTCCGGCATTCGTAAAATCTGTTTCTATTTCAAACATCTTTTCCTCCGGCAAATTACAAATAAACGAGGACGGTATATTTTCGGAAAGTTCCTTAGCTCTTTTCAAGCTTAAGCCGGAATATTCTCTGATAAGTTTGATTGTTTCTATTTTGTTGCTTCCGGAAGAAAGTAGTTGTATTTTCATAACAATTTACAATGAATAATTTACAACGAACAATGAACAATAAATAAGCTGTAAAATTGTTCATTGTCCATTGTAAATTGTTAATTGATTAATATCTGTAATGGTCAGGTTTGTAAGGTCCGTTTTTTGGAATATCGAGATATTCAGCTTGCTCGTCGGAAAGAACAGTAAGTTTTGCTCCTACGTGTGCTAAATGCAAACGTGCAACTTCTTCATCAAGATATTTCGGAAGTCTGAAAACTCCGACTTCATAATCTTTTTCCCACAATTCGATTTGTGCAAGTGTCTGATTTGTAAAAGAATTACTCATTACAAACGAAGGGTGTCCGGTTGCGTTACCCAAGTTTACAAGTCGTCCTTCCGAAAGTAAAATTATTGAATGTCCATCAGGGAAAACGTATTGATCAACTTGCGGTTTGATATTAATTCTTTTAATTCCGGGATAATTTTCCAACGGATCAACTTGAATTTCATTATCAAAGTGTCCGATATTGCAAACGATTGCTTTATCTTTCATTTTTGCCATATGGTCTATGGTGATAACGTCTTTATTTCCTGTTGTTGTAACAAAAATATCACCTTCGGGAAGCATATCTTCGACCGTTTTTACTGCAAAGCCTTCCATTGTAGCTTGCAAAGCACAAATCGGGTCAATTTCTGTTACGGTAACTCTCGAACCATAACCAATCATTGATTTTGCAGAGCCCTTTCCTACGTCTCCGTATCCGCAAATTACAACTTTCTTACCCGAAAGCATAATATCAGTACCTCTTTTTATGCCGTCTGCCAATGATTCTCGACAACCGTAGGTATTATCAAATTTCGATTTTGTAACCGAGTCATTTACGTTTATTGCAGGGAAAAGTAATTTTCCTTGTTCGTGAAGTTGATACAAACGGTGTACTCCTGTAGTGGTTTCTTCGGAAACTCCTTTGATATTAGTTGCAATTTTTGTCCACTTTTGAGAATCTTTGGCAAGAGACAATTTTAATCTTTTAAATAATTCTATTTCATCTATTGCGGTTACGTTTTCTTCAAGAACAGAAGCATCTTTTTCGGCTTCATATCCTTTAAGAACCATCATTGTGGCATCTCCTCCGTCATCAACTATCATATCCGGTCCTACATTTCCGGGAAAAGTAAGTGCGGTTTCAGTACACCACCAATATTCTTCCAAAGTTTCACCTTTCCAAGCGAAAACCGGCACGCCTGTAACTGCAATTGCAGCAGCGGCATGGTCTTGAGTCGAAAATATATTACAACTTGCCCAACGGACATCTGCACCAAGTGCAGTTAAAGTTTCGATAAGAACTGCGGTCTGGATTGTCATGTGCAAAGAACCGGTAATTTTTACGTCTTTAAGCGGTTTTGATTTGCCAAAACGTTTTCGGAGTTCCATTAAACCGGGCATTTCATGTTCGGCAAGGTCTATTTCTTTTCTTCCCCATTCTGCAAGTTTTATATCTGCAATTTTGTACGGTAATTCTTGTATTCCTGTTTCTGTCATCGTATAAATTATATTTTAAATATTAATAATTAATGCAAAGTTAATCTATAAATTTTAATTTCTAAAAAAAAGCGGTAATTCTAATGATATAATAGTTTAATCATTCAGTTATTCAATTGTTCAATCATTACTGATTTCTATTTTTTGCTTCCATAACACTCTGTAACCAAGACGTATATAAGTCATGCATGTACCGTTTTGCAAAACATCTTTTGTAACTGCCGTATGCAAATTGAAATTATACGGTAATTTTATATCTATCGAAGGTCCTATAAAGCAATGTCCTTGATTAAAAGGCTCTTCTGTTTTCCATTTTCCGTAAGACAAAATTCCGGTTTGTATTATCTTACCGATTTTATACCTTATATATTGCACCAAATAATAATGTTGCAATGATTCTTCGTTAAGACCGAAAAAATATTGTTCCTGAATATTTATCAGTAATTTTTTATTCAAAAACAAACCGCAAATATTAAACAAAAAAAACCGACAATTTTTGTCGGCTTTTTATATATCTATAAAGAGTTCAGTCTAAAAAGTATATTTTTTCAAAATCAGACCCTTAGGGTTTTAAGTAATAAACTGTAATTCAAATATTTAGCTTTGTTAATTTTTGTTAAATCAAACCCTAAGGGTCTTTTTATACCGAACTCTATAAATAATTATTTAATCATCTAAATCTTCAAATTTTATATCGGAATATTCATTATCCTCTTTTTTGCTTTCTTCCGTACTTTTTTCTTCCGGAACATTACCTTCTTCAAGGTTTTCGACATACTCTATTACTTCATCAAGTGCGTCTGCAAACTTATCAAAATCTTCTTTATACAAGAAAAGTTTGTGTTTTTCAACTTTAAAACTACCGTCTTCGCTGTATTTTCGTTTTCTTTCCGTAAGGGTTAAATAGTAATCTCCTTTTCGGGTAGCTTTTACGTCAAAGTAATAAGTGCGTTTGCCGGCTATTACCGAACGAGAATAAATATCTTCTCTTTCATTCTTTTTTTCAAATTCCGCCATTAATTTTTTTGTTAATTAAACTGTTTTTTTACGTGTTGTACGCAAAAATAATAAATTATTTGATTTATCGGCAAATTTATATACTTTTTTTAAATTTCAAACCAATTTTTATATTTTTTATCAAAATTTTTATCAAAATTCTTGTGAGTAAACTCTCCGTTTGTTGAATCGAAGCTGTATTCTTTTTTATAATTGTTAATATTTTTTACGATTTCTTCTATTGCATTCATTATAAAAATCAGCTCTTCATCGGTCATGGTGGGGTGTATGGACATTCGTACCCAGCCGGGTTTATGCGTGAGGTCGCCTCTGTTTATTTCTTGTGTTATCCGTTCAGAAACTTTTTTGCTTACGTGCAACAAATAATGTCCGTAAGTTCCGGCACATGAGCAACCGCCTCTGACTTGCACGCCGTATTTATCGTTAAGTATTTTTACGATAAGGTTATGATGTGCGTTTTCTACATAAAACGAAAATACTCCCAAACGTTCTTTATGTTCTTGTGCAAGAAGGTGAATCCGAGGTATTTCTTTGAAGCGCTTAAATGCAATTTTCATTAATTCTTCTTCACGTTTTTTGATATTCTCAACTCCCATTTTATTTTTAAGATTCAAAGCAAGTGCTACCCGAATTGTTTGCAGAAATGCAGGAGTTCCGCCGTCTTCTCGTTCTTCTATATTATTTGTATAAGAATATTCGTTCCAACGATTTGTCCAAGTTACGGTTCCTCCGCCGGAAATATCGGGGGTTGTATTTTTATATAAAGATTTACAAAAAACAAGTACTCCGGAGCTTCCCGGTCCGCCGAGTGCTTTATGTGGCGAAAAGAAAATTGCATCTAATTTTTGAGCCGGATTTTCGGGGTGCATATCAATTTCGATATACGGTGCGGAAGCTGCAAAATCAATAAAAACATAACCCTGATGCTTGTGCATTATTTCGGCAAGTTTGTAATAATCGGGAATTATTCCGGTAACATTCGAGCCGGCACTGAAAGCTCCGATTTTCAGTTTCCTGTTTTGATATTTTTGAATTTCTTTTTCCAAATTTTCAGTGCAAACGAGAATATTTTCGTCCGGTTCTATAATTACTACGTCTGCTCTGGTTTCAAGCCAAGATGTATGATTGGAATGATGTTCCATGTGGGTAATGAAAACTACGGGGCGGTCTTCTTCTTTTATTTCGCAATTACATAATTTACGGGCTTGTTCGGGGACTTTCAAGCCAAGTATTCGCTGAAATTTATTTACTACGGCAGTCATTCCGGCTCCGGAGGTTATTATTATGTCGTTCAAGTCGGCATTTACGTGCTTTTTGATTGTTTGCAAAGCATATTTATAACTTCGAGTCATTGTTACTCCGGTTTCACTTGCTTCGGAATGCGTATTTCCGACCATCGGTCCGAAAAGTTGAAGCATTTTTTCTTCGACCGGTGCATAAAGTCGTCCGCTTGCTATCCAGTCGGCATATATTATTTTTTTCGTCCCGTAAGGGGTTTCAAATTCGGTGTCGATACCTATTATTCCTTTACGGAAATCACTGAAATATTGTTCTAAATTAGTCATGATTAAAATCTGATGATTATTTATATTTTTGACATATGAGTTCAGTCTAAAAAGTAGATTTTCTCGAAATCAGACCCTTAGGGTTTTAA
>JAOZMN010000208.1 GCA_029934265.1 Bacteroidales bacterium | reverse complement strand
CATTATTAATCAGGCGAAAGCCAAATCGTAAATATACAATCAAAAATAGTCAATCTCTTAATATCTACAGTTTAGTATGTTAATGTAAAAATATCTTACTTTCCTTTGCACAGTAAATATATTTTAAAATTAAACTATCAAATCTTAGATTTTTATGAAAAAAATTACAGCTCTTTTTTTAATGATTAATTTTGCTTATGTCGGTTATTCGCAAATAGGAGGAATTTCTGCAACAAAACTTGCAACATTCGGAACAACATTAGTAAATAAAACCGAAATTGAGTTCGAACCGGCTTTTTCTTTCGGAAAACAAAGTAAATATTGGAATAAAACCGGCGACTTAGAACCGATATTTACAAATCCGGACAGTGTCAATTTTTCTTCCGAGTATGGATTCAGGTTTAGTTATGGAGCATTAAATAGTTTAGAGATAGGACTTTACACTCCTTTTAATTTGAGTGTAATAAATTGGGGTTTGAAATATCGTTTGCCTTTTGGCGATAATCTGACTTATGCAATAATTGCCGGAGCAAATACCCCGATAGGAAACAGCAATTACGACCGAAAACACCGAAATCTTGAAAGTGCAAGTTCGATAGTCGGCGGAATCGTTTTATCGAATGAATTTTCGGATAAATTGAGTATTGATTTTAATACACAGTATCAAACTTATATACAGGCAGTTCCGGAAAAAAGTATAAATGATATTTTTGTAAATTTCGATGCCGGTTTTTATATTACCGAAAAAATGCAAACAATTATCGGAGTAAATTATTTTTATTCTTCTTTTGAAAATTCGGATAATAATATTTCTTTGTTTACTTTAAATCCGGGTATTGTAGTCGAGCGAGCCGAAAATTTTGCAATAGTAATGTCATTGCCTATTGATTTGCAAGGAAAAAATATAGAAAAAAGTACAGGATTTACTTTCGCATTATGTATTATTTTAAATTGATTGAAGAGTTCGGTATAAAAAGACCCTTAGGGTTTGATTTAACAAAATTTAATGAATCTAAATATTTAATTTACAGCATATTACTTAAAACCCTAAGGGGCTGATTGCGAAGAAATATACTTTTTAGACCGGACTCATTGAATAATTGAATAAAAATAACTTCACAACTTCAAAAAAATGTCTCTACACGCAGAAAATATAACAAAATTATACGGAAAACAAAAAGCACTTGATTCTGTTAGTTTTAAAATAGAAACAGGTGAGGTCGTAGGTTTTTTGGGACCTAATGGAGCAGGCAAATCAACCATGATGAAAATTATAACCGGTTATATTAATCAATCATCGGGAAATGTTTTTATCAACGGAAAAAACATATCGGAAAATCCTGTCGAAATAAAAAAAATGATAGGTTATCTGCCGGAACATAATCCGCTTTATTTGGATATGTACGTAAAAGAATATTTGAATTTTGTGGCTGGTATTTATAAACTTTCGGATATAAAAAATGCAGTAAATAATATTATTGAAAAAACAGGTTTACAACCGGAAAAAAGCAAGCGAATAAAAGCACTTTCAAAAGGCTTTCGGCAACGAGTCGGACTTGCCGCCGCACTTATTCACGACCCGGAAGTACTCATTCTCGATGAGCCGACAACCGGACTCGACCCGAATCAAATTATAGAAATCCGAAATTTGATAAAAGAAGTCGGCAAAAATAAAACAATTATGCTTTCTACTCATATCATGCAAGAAGTCGAAGCAATATGCGACAAGGTAATAATTATTGATAAAGGAAAAATCGTTGCAAACGATACTGCCGGTAATATTCAAACACTTACAAAAGAAAATCATCAAACCGTAAATGTGGAATTTGATAAAGAAATTGACAAAGAAACCTTACTTAAAATAAACGAAGTTGCGGAAGTTAAACAAATAAATTCATTAAATTGGTTAATTTATTCTTCATCGGACAAGGATATTCGACAAGAAATTTTTAACTTTGCGGTTAAAAGTAAATTGACGGTTCTTTCCATGCAAAAAAAAGAAAAAACCATAGAAGATGTTTTTATAGAATTAACGAAATAATGAGTAGTTTATAATTAACAAATTACAATGAACAATTAACAAATTTGAAAAATCAAAGATTTTTCAAAACTTCAAAACTTAAATATTATGAATAAATTATTAATAATTTTATTTCTGACGGTAATATCCGGAAACTTGTTTTCACAACAAGATACTACTGTAAGCGATACGGTAAAGACCGTACTTATTGCCGAAAATCAAGAAGCTCAATTAGCTTACAATGAAGGAGTTATTTATTTTAATAATAAAAATTACGGACAGGCAATAAAGAAGTTCGATGAGGCAATAAGTTTCGATGCGAATTTCGCACAAGCATATCTCAACAGAGCCGAAGCCAAAATGGAAACCGGCAAAGTCGAAAATGCAATAAGTGACCTCACAAAAGCCATAGAACTTTCGCCGGAATTATCGGCGGCACATTTTCGGCTCGGACACGCTTATTTTTTGCTCGAAAAATATCAAAAAAGCATAAATGCCTTAAATGCCGCCGAAGATAAAAAGTACGACAAAGAAAATTTGTACTATTACAGAGCGGTTTCATATTTTCAGCAAAAAAAATACGATGAAGCCGAAAAAGATTTTACCAAAGCAATAGCAATAAATCCGAATTATGCTTATGCTTACAACGACTGTGCCGCCGCAAAATTAAAAAAGAAAGATTTGGAAGGAGCGGTTGCCGATTACAGAAAAGCCGTACAAATCGACAATAAATTTGCTATTGCTTATAACAATATGGGGTCAGCATATCGAAAACTGAAAAAATACAAAGAAGCCGAAAACGCATACAGCAAGGCAATAAAAGAAGACCCGAAATATTACATGGCATACAACAACAGAGGAAGTTCAAAATATGAAAATAAAGATTTCAAAGGAGCAATTAAAGATTTTCAAAAAGCAACAGAATTAAAATCCGATTATGCTTTTGCTTATAATAATCTCGGAACTGCTTTGCTCAGAGAAAAAAATTACAAAGACGCACTGACAGCCTTTAATGAAGCTATAAAAATAAATCCGAAATATACAGCAGCTTATGCAAACAGAGGAAGTGCAAAAGAAATGCTTAAAGACCTCAAAGGTGCTTGCGATGACTGGCAAAAAGCCGCAGATATGGGCATAAAAAGACCGCAAGTATATTTACAAAATTGCGATTAAATCACCCTTCCCAAAAAAATCATATATTTACTTATTTATAATAAGCCAATTAACAAAAACAGATAAATTAAGATGAAAAAAATATATATTATTATGATTCTTGCTTTTTTTGTAAATACGATAAAAGCACAACAAGTTTATCAAGTAGAAATTGATTATAAAGAATTTGCAGGTGAAAAAACAGACGGCTATAAAGATGCCAAAAAGAATCTGAAAGAAGGAGATGCTCTATATATGCTCGATAATAAAGCTGCATATTTGAAAGCATTGGATTATTATTTGAAAGCTTATAAATATAATAAAAATAATGCCGCTTTAAATTTTAAAATAGGATATTGCTATCTTGAAACTTTGTACAAAGCAAAAGCACTCGATTATTTGGAAAAAGCAGAAAAACAAAATTCCGAACTGATGATAGCTTTGAATTTTTATCTCGGGAAAGCATTGCAATATAATTATATGTTTCAAGATGCAATAGACAGATATTACAAATTTAAAAAAATTGCTACCGAAGATGTTAGAATGCAATTCGGAACCATTACCAATAAAAAAATACAAGAATGTAAAAACGGAATAAAATTTATGAATAACATAAAAGACGTTTTAATACAGAATATATCTATTATTAATACGGAAGCCTCCGATTACAGTCCTTTAATTTCCGCCGATGAAAGTATATTGATGTTTACATCTCGAAGAGACGGAAGCAGTGAAGGTGAAGTTTGGGAATTTGACGGACAATGTTTTGAAGACATTTATATTTCATATAATAAAGACGGTTTTTGGACAAAGCCGAAAAACGTTGGACCTCCGTTGAATACCAAAGAACACGATGCTACGGTAGGACTTTCCGCCGATGGACAAAAATTATTTGTTTACAGAGATATGGATATATATGTAAGCGAACTTGAAGAAGACTTATGGTCGAAACCGAAAAAACTTCCCAAAACCATAAATTCAAAAGCAAATAAAGAAAATTCCGCAAGTTTTTCTCCCGACGGAAAAACAATATATTTCGTAAGAGGATTGACTAATTTTCCGGCAACATCAAACGGGGATATATACACAAGTACTCTTGTCGATGGGAAATGGACGGAAGCAGTTCCGCTAAGTGATGTTATAAATACAAAATATGACGAAGACGGAATATTCGTACACCCTGACGGAGTTACAATATATTTCAGTTCCAAAGGACATAATACTATGGGCGGATATGATATTTTTAAATCCGTAAAACAAAAAAACGGAACTTGGTCGAAGCCCGAAAATATGGGAATACCTGTAAATTCTCCCGATGACGATATTTATTTTGTAATGGCAGCCGACGGACGAACCGGTTATTATTCTTCGGTAGGTATGGATACTAAAGGTTCTGTGGATATATATAAAATGATTTTCCTCAAATTGGATAAACCGCTTACAATAAATACGGAAGATAATTTAATTGCTTGCTTGGCAAAACCTGTGAGCGAAGCAGGAACAGCAGAAGTTGTTGATGTAAAAAAAGTATATCTGACAATCGTAAAAGGAGTAATTACCGATGCCGATACGCATGAAAAACTAAAAGCAAGCATCGAAATTACCGACAATGGTACAGGAAAAGAAGTAATGCAGTTTTTCTCGAACGGAAAAACAGGTAAATACCTTGTTTCACTCCCTTCCGGTAAAAATTACGGAATGACAGTTAAAGCTGACGGATATTTATTTCATTCCGAAAATTTTGATATTCCAAAAACTGAAGGTTACCAAGAAATTATCAAAGACGTGGAATTGCAAAGCATGAAAAAAGGTTCTGTTGTTATTTTGCGTAACGTATTTTTCGATTTGGATAAATACTCACTTCGTCAGGAATCAAACACCGAACTTAACAGACTTATAAAAATATTAAAAGAAAATCCGGAATTAAGAATAGAAGTATCAGGGCATACAGATTCACAAGGCACTGATGCTTATAATCTTACACTTTCAAATAATAGAGCCGGAGCAGTTGTTGATTATCTTATAAAAGGAGGCATCAATAAAAGCAGACTTGAATACAGAGGAGGAGGAGAAAGAGAGCCGATAGATACCAACAAAACAAAAGAAGGACGACAAAATAACAGAAGGGTACAATTTATGGTCTTGTAAATTTGAGTTCAGTTTGATTGCGAAAAATTGCCGGTTTCATGTATGAGTTTGGTATAAAAAGACCCTTAGGGTTTGATTTAATAAAATTTAACAAATCTAAATATTTGATTTATAGTCTTTTAATTAAAACCCTAAGGGTCTGATTGAAAAAAAAATATTTTTTAGACTGAACTCATGTATGTTTTCAGAACTTAAGAAATAAAGAATGGAAAAATATATTAATCTTGAAAACCTGTCTTACAACTGTGCAGGAAAAGGAAAAACGATAATTTTACTTCATGGATATTTGGAAAGTAAAGAAATTTGGGGTGATTTTGCTCAAAAACTTGCTCTAAATTACAAAGTAATTTCTATAGACTTTCCCGGACACGGGCACAGCAAACTTGAAGATAAAACTTATTCAATGTCCGATTATGCAGATTC
>JAOZMN010000207.1 GCA_029934265.1 Bacteroidales bacterium | reverse complement strand
AACTTATTGTAGAATTAGTAACACAAACATCTACATCGGTTCCTGCATCGGAAGCTACTTCATTATTAGTGATAGTTATTTGGTCTGTATCAACACAAGTACCAAGGGTTACAGTCCATTCGTAAATATTATCACCGGAAGCAAGACTGCTTGCTGTTATTATATTTGCAGTATTATCAGAGAATGATGCGTTTCCTGAAATAGTTGTCCAAGCTCCGGCTCCTTTTGTAAGAGCAGTTGCTTCGATATTTACTGAATTAGTACAAACTTCACGGTTACCAACAATCGGTAATGTGATATTTGCAAATACTTCATTATTATTAATATCAACTTGTGCAGAAGCATCGCAACCGTTTCGAGTAACGGTCCATTCAAATCTGTTAAGTCCGCCATCAAGAGCAGTTACCGCAGTTCCAAATAATGTTGGAGTTGTTATTGAAGCTCCACCTGAAACGATAGTCCAAAGACCGGTTCCTGTCGCAGGATCTTCTCCTGTTAAATTAGTAGCATCTGAACAAATATTTTGAATTGAACCTGCTGTTACGCTAAATTCGTTGTTTTTAATTTGAACATCATCTAATAATGTACAAGTGGTGTTAGTTAATGTCCATGTAAATGTATTAGTACCGGTATTCAAACCGGTAACCGTTGTTGCAAAATCAGTATTATTTCCTAATGTTCCTAATCCTCCTGTTCGAGTCCATACTCCTGTTCCTCTTGTAGGTGGTGCTGCTATCAGATTTGCATTATCTACACAAATAACTTGATCAACACCGGCAACCGGTGTACTTGGGTTGTTATTAGTAATTACAACAGTGGTAATGTTTGAACAAGTACCGTCAGTTACAGTCCAAGTAAATTGATTATTCCCAAGGTCGAGATTGCTTACAGTTGAATTAAATAAAGTTAAATCTGTAACAGTTGTACCGCTTGTGGTAGTCCAAGTTCCTGTATTCGGACTTGGGTTTATAGCCGTCATTGTAGCAGTAGCAGAACATAAAAGTTGATCAACTCCACCGAAATTAGTAGTAATTGTATCATTAAATATTTGAATCTGGTCTGCATCGCTACAACCGTTATCAGTAATAGTCCAAGTAAATAGATTTCCATTTCCTATCGACAAGTTTGTAACAGTAGATATATAAAGTGTAGGTGTTGTTACAATACCTGTTCCGTTATCACGTGTCCATACGCCTGTACCCGGTGTCGGATCATTTGCATTTAAGTTTGTGGAAGTTCCACAAGTATTTATATCAAGACCTGCTAATGCCGTAACTTGATTATTAGTAATATTAATATTTGCATCATCAACACAAGTACCTTTGGTTAAAGTCCATTTAAACATTGAGTTTCCGGAAGGTAAACCACTCGCAGTTGTATTGAATAAAGTTTCAGTAGCAAAAGTAATTCCGGCGACACCGGTTGTCCAGATACCTGTTGCATTAATCAATGCAGGATTATTTCCTATTAACGAAGCGTTTGGTGAACAAACTGTAACATCAACTGCATTTGCAGAAGCAATTATGCTGTTATTTACAATATCTATTTGAACTGTACTGCTACAAGTTGCAGTAGTTACAACCCATTCATAAACACTACTTCCTGCACTGATGCCGGTTACAGTAGTATTATAAAGTGTATTGGCAGTTAATGTTCCGGTTCCGCTTATGCGTGTCCAAACTCCATCTCCAACAGTATTTTGTACGGCGTTCATTATAGTATTGTTTGTACAAATCTCAATGTCGGTAGCACTTGCTGTAGTTGGTAAATCATTAGTGATAATTACATCGCTTGTGGCACTGCATAAACTATTGGAAACAGTCCAACGGAAAGTGTTATCTCCACTTTCTAAGGCGGTTACTGTTGTAGTATTTAATGTATTATCTGTTATTAAAGCTGTTGTTCCTACTTGTGACCATGTGCCTGTATGTGCTGTTGCTGTTGCTCCCAAAGTTGCATTGTTTAAGCACAATGTTTGTGGTAAGCCTGCAGTTGCAGTTACATAGTTATTGATTAAATCAACATCGTCATTATCATTACAAATTCCTTTGCTTAATGTCCAACGGTAAGTGTTTGTTCCTACTATTAAGTTGGTTACTGTACTGTTGAATAATGTAGCTGTTGTAATATTCGGTGAACCTGTTTGTAATGTCCAAAGTCCGGTTTCTATTCCTGCCGGTGCGGTGGCTGATAATGTTCCTGTTGTTACGCAAAGATTAAGTTGGTCAGCACCGGCTGCTGCCGATACGCTGTTATTAGTTACTGTTACGTTTGTTGCAACAGGACAACCGCTTTCGGTTACCGTCCATGTGAAAATATTATCATCAGAATTAAGTCCTGAAACAGTAGTGTTAAATAAAGTTTTGTCGGCAAAAACTCCGCTTCCGCCGGATACTGTCCAGACTCCGCTTCCGCCGGTGGCGGTTCGGTCAGATCCGTTTAAAGTTGCTGTGGTTGTACAAACTTCTTGGTTTGCTCCGGCTGATAGTGTAAATACTTTACTGTTTATGCTTATATCAATACTTTCTACACAAGCATTTTTTGTTACTGTCCAACGGAAAGTATTTATTCCGTAATCTAAGTTTGTTACTGTGGTATTGTATAAAGTAGGGGCTGTGATTGTTGCTCCACTTACTAATTTTGTCCATTCGCCTGTGCCGTTTAAGCCGGGTGCACTTCCATCTAAGGTAGCTGTTTTTGAACAAACTGTTTGATTAGATGCGGTTACAATATGAGCATTATTGGTTATTACAACATCGTTGGTTGCACTGCAATTTCCGTAACTTACTGTCCATGTTAATGTATTGGTATTAGCTGCCAAATTATTAACAGTGGTAGTATAACTTGTTGAATTAGCAAATGTTTGTCCGCCGGTTGATGTCCATTGTCCTGCTCCTCTGAATGGGGCTACGGTTAATGGGTCGATAGCAAGTATAGCTGAACTGTTACTGCAACTTGCTGCATCGGTTCCGGCATTGGCGGTTAATTCGTTATTAGTTATCAATAAATTATCTGTACTTGAACATAAATTATTTGTGATTGTCCAGATAAACCTGTTATCGCCATAAGTTAAATTAGTAACAGCAGGATTGAAATCTGTATCGTCTGTTATAGTCGCTCCGTCTAAGGTTGTCCAAACTCCTGTGCCGATTACAGGATTGTTTGCTGTAATGATAGTGTTGTCGGCACAAACTTCTCGGTTAGCTTCGGTAGTCGGGGTATCTCCCAAGTCATTGGTGATTGTTACATCATCACTTGTCGAGCAACCGTTTTTCGTTACCGTCCATGTGAAGATATTTCCGCCTTGGTCTAAACCTGTTATTGCTGTATTGAATAATGTAGTTGCTGTTATTGATGCCGAACTTGCTGTTGTCCAAACTCCGGTTGCTCCTGTTTTGTCTTCTCCAAGTAAATTACCGTTTGAAGCACATAATGTTTGAGGATTACCTGCATCTATTGTAAAGCCGTAATTATTTGCTGTGATTTCTGTTGATGCACTGCAAGAGCCGTTAGTTACAGACCATTTATACTTATCGGCCGAACCTACGGTACTTACTGTGGTATTATAAACTGAGCTTTGTGCAAATACGCCTGTTCCGAGTACTACCGTCCATTGTCCGCTTGCGGCACCGGGATTGTTACCGGTTAAAGTTGCAGTTGCATCGCAAGTAGTAATATCTGTTGCACTTGCGGTAACGGCACTGTTTGTAATTGTTACATCGTCGGTTTCTACGCAAGTTCCTAATGTTACCGTCCAACGGAAAATATTAGTGTTGGGGTCTAAATTAGTTACTTGTGAGTTGAAAAGTGTTGGTGTTGTTACAATTCCTGCTCCGCTTTGTGTTGTCCATTCTCCCGTACCTTGGAACGGTGTTACTGATGTAATTTGTGTTCCGTCAAGGTTTGTTACAGTTGAACAAACTGTGGCATCGGTTCCTGCTGTGGCTACTACTTCATTATTCAAAATAGTAATTTGTGAAACATCACTACAATTTCCGTTGGTAACTGTCCAGTCGAAGGTGTTATTTCCCGGTGCCATTGCACTTACTCCTGTTTGGTAGTAGGTTGAATTACTGAATGTTCCAAGTCCAAGTGAGGCTGACCATGCTCCGGTTCCAAGCGAAGGATTGTTTCCTTCTATATTTTTAGTTCCGTCGCAAGTTGTTCGGTTTGTTACAATCGGTAAACTGATTGATGATGTTACTGCAGCATTTGTAATATCTACGCTGTCATCATCGGAACAACCGTTTCTGGTTACTGTCCATTTAAAACTGTTTAATCCACTGTCTAAACCTGTTACTGTTGTGTTAAATAAAGTCTCGTCGGTTAATATTCCGCTTCCGCCGGCTGCAACCCAAATACCTGTTCCTGTTCCGGGTGTCTCTCCTGTTAATCCTGTTGTGTTTGAACAAACCTCAGGTTGGTCGGCTCCTGCTGATATGGTAAATGTATTATTAGTTATAAGTACATCATCTGAAAGACTGCAAGTTCCGTTTGTCAATGTCCATGTAAAGGTATTTAAGCCGGGATTAATAACACTTACAGTATTAGTAAAGTAAGTATCATTACTGAATGTACCGGCTCCTCCGCCTACTGTCCAAAGTCCTGTTCCTGTTGCAGGATTAGTCGCTATAAGAATGGCACTGTTGGTACATACGCTTTGTGGTACTCCTGCGTTTGGTGTACTCGGATTGTTATTAGTGAGTCTGACAGTTGTTGCACTGCTACAAGTTCCATCAGTTACTGTCCAAGTAAAGTCATTATTGCCAAGTTCTAAATTAGTAATTGTTGTGTTGAAAAGCGTAGCATCTGTAATTATTGCTGTACTTACACTACTCCATGCTCCTGTATCAGGACTTGGATCGGTAGCGGTCATTGTTGCTGTGGAATTACAAATAGCTTGGTTTACTCCGGCAAAGTTATTATCTATTGCATTATTACTTATTCGTACTTGATCTGCATCGCTACAACCATTTTTGGTGATTGTCCATGTGAAAAGATTACCGTTTCCTGCTGATAAACCTGTTACTCCGGAATTAAATAAAGTAAATGTAGTTACTGTTCCTGCTCCATTGTCTATTGTCCATGCTCCTGTTCCCGGTGTCGGGTCATTTGCATTTAAGTTGGCTGTTGTTCCACAAGTATTAATATCACTTCCGGCAAGGGCAGTTACCGTATTATTGGTTACTGTTACATTAGCTGCGTGCGAACAATTACCTTTGCTTAATGTCCAAGTAAATAAAGAACCTCCTACCGGTAAATTATTGGTTACTGTATTGAATAAAGTAGCATCAACAAATGTTACTCCGGCTACTCCGGTTGTCCATTCTCCACTTGCATTATACAAATCAGGATTATTTCCAAGTAAGGAAGCACTCGGTGTGCAAACTGTCAGGTCGGCAGCACTTGCCGTGGCTGTTACTCCGTTATTAACAATACTAATCTGAACTGAACTGCTGCAAGTAGTTGTACTTACTTCCCATTTATAAACTCCTGCACTTGCTGTACTGACTCCTGTTATAGCAACATTATATAATGTTGATGTTACAGGAAGACTTGTTCCGCTTATGCGTGTCCAAACTCCGTCTCCTACTGTGTTTTGAGTGGCGGTAAGTGTGGCTGTTCCGTCGCAAGTTTCAATGTCTGTTGCTGCTGCAGGGGTTTCTGAATCATTAGTGATAATTACATCACTTGTTGCACTGCATAAACCATTGGAAACAGTCCAACGGAAAGTGTTATCTCCACTTTCTAAGGCGGTTACTGTT
>JAOZMN010000206.1 GCA_029934265.1 Bacteroidales bacterium | reverse complement strand
GACGATGATGCAACATGGAGTTTTTATGGAGGTACTGATTTAGCTTCAGCTGATATATTTGACGGTAACACTGATCAAAATACAGTTGTCGAACACGAACTAACTACTGCTTTTGATGCGCAATATGTAAGAATCCATCCTGTTACATGGAATTCGTACAAATCCATGAGAATGGAATTATATGAAGGAACTCCTATTGGAGAAATTTTTCTTGATACCGACAGCATAGTCGTACACGTTGAAGACGTACTTGCTAATATAGATATAAGCGTAGCCGACACTTGTTATACTACAGGTACAGCCAAACAATTTACAGCAGTTACCGGCATTGCAGACGAAACTCCTTACACATTAGAATTTCTTTGGGATTTAGGAGACGGTAACACATCAACCAACAGAGACCCGGTATATACTTATGCTACCGAAGGTGATAAAATTATCAGTCTTTCAATAAGCATTCCCGGTTCATGTTCAAATATAATAACAGATACCATATATTCCGTAGGTACAGACCTTAATCAAAAAGATACGATTTGCATAGGCGATAATATTACACTAAGCTCTGCAAGAGATGTTTCTCCATACGAATGGTTTGTAGTTCCGAATGCGGTATCATTCAGCACTAACAGCACAGTAAATGTCAGTCCGGTAGTCGATACAGAATACAGACTTGAAGGAACCGATGCTTGTAATGTACCATTTGTAGAAATTTTTGAAATAACTGTAATTACAATGCCGGTTATTGATTTTGATACAAGCCCGGCTTGTATGTTTGTAAATGCAGAAGTTCAATTTGATGAAACAACAGGCACAGCACCTGCTGACCCTTATAATTTTACATGGGATTTCGGAGACGGAACAGGAGGCATTGCAACAGGGCAAGATACAGTACATACTTATACCACAACAGGCGATAAGGACGTAACTCTTACGGCAGAAAACAATGGAAGATGCCCTGTATCTAAAACAAAACCCATAACAATTTACCCCAATGCAGTAGCTCTTGATTACCGCACAAAATCTAACGGTGACTGGACAGACATAGATATTTGGGAAGTTCTTGACCCTGCAACAAGTACATGGGTAGATGCAACAGCTTTAGCATCTTGTGTAACAGTACCATACCCAACATCAGCCAGCAAAACCATTCTTGTACAACACGCAGTAAATTACGATACTGATATATTAGTAGGAATAGATGAAACCACAATTTCACCAGCCGGAGTACTAACAGTACCGGCAGGAATTGATTTAAAAATGGTAGATGTAAGTTCAAGTGCAATAGCTGCCGATATTCAAAACAACGGGCGTATAAATATTGTAGGAAGTTTCACCACAGACGCATCAAGTTTACTTGTAAATATCCCCACAAGTACAGTAGCCTACACAAACGGCGACCAAACCATGTGGGACGGAATTTACGGAAACTTAGAAATAGACGGAACAGGACTTAAAAAAGTTTCAGGAAGTCATACTCAAATTGTAACCGATGTACTATTTATAGACGGATACATTAAACTGAATAATAACAATATCTATATTGGAGAAACTGCTACCGTAACTGATGCAGAATACGGAGTTGGATATTTCCTTACAAATATGTTCGGCTCTGTAGTAAAAGAAAATCTCGGAGCAGTAGGAAACGAAACTTTTGAATTTTATGTAGGATATTCAACAACAAGTTTCAATAAAGCAACAGCTACAAATTCAGGAACACCGGATAATATTTATATGCGTACAAACGACCAATTTTCATTCGATGCAGTTATAGATAATGATGAATTAATAGAAGATTCTTCTGTGGACAGAACTTGGTTTTTAAATGAAGATGTTCTCGGAGGTTCGGATATTACACTTGCAGTTTACTGGGAAGCAACACACGAAAATCCCGGTTTTGATAATACAGACTGTCATATAGGATTTTATGATTCCGGAGCTGGCTGGAAACGTATGGGAGTAAACGATGCAGCAACCGGAATCGGAACTGATGCAGATATGTTTACACATTACGCTTCCGGCATTACTGAACTTAATGCATTTTCCGTAGGAAGTTGTATGTACCCGATATTAGAATATCGCTCAATTTCAGACGGAGTTTGGACAGATGTTGATATTTGGGAAGTAAAAGACGGCTTAGGCAACTGGGTTGCCCCGATGATGTTCACAAGTGCCTGCGGACCTGTGCCATATCCAAGCAGTTACTCTCTTGCTATTGATGTAAGACATGAAATTGCTTACGATTTAAGCATTCCGCAAGGAGTAGATGAACTTACAATCCGTGATACCGGAATTGTAACAATACCTGACACCTGCATTTTTATACTCGCAGACGGAACAGGAACCGATATGCTAAACTACGGAACCGTAGTCGTAACCGGAGATATTACCCGAAACGGAGCAAGTTCAACTATTGACAACCAATCCGCAAGTGTTTTTACTTACAACGTCAATAATCAATAGATGATACAAGCCGATTATGATATATTAAATGTGGACGGAAATCTTACAAGTGCCGGAGCTGTTAAAACACTCGAAGGAACAATAAACGTGAACGAACAAGTTGAATTTATAAACGCAAAAATCGACTTAAATCACGATTTAACCGTAAAAGAAACGGCAACAATTTTAAATCCGTCTCAAAATACAGGTTATTTTGTTGCAACCGGAACAGGTTTCTTGGTAAGAGAATTTCCGAACGGAGCAACAAACAGAGTGTTCCCTGTCGGCGGAACTTATTATTCACCTGCAAATCTGACTTTCAGTAATGTAAGCGGAGCCGGAACTATGAAATCCAAAGTAACCGAATCTTTCCACCCGAACTTGTCCACCAATGCAATAAATCGTTATTGGACATTCGAGCAAGGAACGCTTGCATTTACAGGCGATTACGATTTGGCTTTAACCTATTCCGTAAACGATTTGCCGAGTATTCCTGCAAATACGACCGAAGAACTTGCCATGGTGGAAATAGCCGGAGCTTATAATCCGACTTATACGACCGCAGAAAACTGGTATTTCTCCGAACCTATTCTTATAGGAGATAAAACAGTTGATTATACCCCGTTAAGCGATATTCATACCGGTACGATAACTCACGATGAATTTGCCGGCTCGTCCGATTTTACTTTCACAAGCGATGCAACTGTTTGCAAGCCGTTCTACGACCTTGCCGAAGCCGTAACAATTTGTACGGACGACAATTACACATTCCCCGACGGAACAATAATGTATAATATTACATCACAAAAAGTACATATCAGTGAACTATATACATACAATTCAGCGAGCGGTCTGTATGACGGTTGCGACAGTACAATTACCACAACAGTAAATGTTTACGACCCTTCGACAAATAATTTTGCCCTTTTCGGAGAACGTGAAATTTCACCGACAAATGCTAACTATCCGACTTTCCAAGCCGCTTTTGACAGTTTGGTACTTTACGGAGTCAAATCCAAAGTAACTTTCCGCACTGTGAACAAAACTTACAACGAGCAACTTGTACTTGGAAGTATTTGCGGAGCAAGCAGTGCTTCAACAGTAACATTCACAAGTATTTGTGATGATTGCGAGCGTCCGAAAATAGAATTTAACGCCGAAGCGACTCCGGATAATTATGTAATGAAACTTAACAATACAAATCATATAATTTTCAAACGTATTGATTTTGAAGCACTCGGCACAACAAAATCAAGAATTGTGGATATTGATACAATCAATAAAATTACTTTTATTGATTGTGTTTTTCAAGGAAATGAAGCCTTAACGGATAATGATGATAACAGAAGTTTGATTTATTCCCCGAATGATGCACAAATTTCGAGTGTAACTTTCACCGATAATATTTTCAAAGGCGGAAGTTACGGTATTTTTATGGGAAATCCGACAAATACTATTTTTGAAATTTCAGTTAAAGAAAATTATTTCAAAAATCAATCAGCAGGATTTGTGAAATTCACAAACCACAACGCACCGGAAATTTCACTTAACAAAATGACAAGTAATTCATCAAGAAGTGATTTTGAAGGAATATCACTCACCGATGCCGACGGACAACTTAAAGTTCAAAATAACGAAGTTTATGCGACAGCCGACGGCAGTGCATTGATATTGAATAATGTAACTGCAAGTGCAGGCTCGGAAGGCTTAATTCTAAATAATATGTTAGGCATCGGTTCGGGCAGTAATAATAATGCCTACGGTATAAATGTTTCCAACGGAAGCAGTTATCAAAATATTTATCACAATTCGATAAATGTAAACTCTTCAAACGGAGCCGGACTTTATATTAATGTTTGTGATAATTTTGATGTCAGAAATAATATTTTCGAGATAAATTCCGGCACATCTGCGGATATAAGCGGAGAAACAAATTTTACTGAGAATTTCAACGCTTTCAGTCCGGCTTATGCAGGTATGGGCGGAAGTTCAAAAACTCAAAGTGCAAGTTACGAAGCAACGGACGACCTTCATACTGAGGAGATACTGCTTAAATTCGGCGATCCGACAGTTAGTGTAACAATGGATATTGATGATGAACCGCATCAAAATCCTCCTTATATGGGAGCCGACGAATATTTGGGCGAAGTTCAATGGAACGGAACACAAAGCAGTGATTGGAACAATCCGCTCAACTGGACACCGAACGTAACTCCGACAAGAGGAACTACGGTAAATATAAATAATGTCAGCTCTCCGAATTTTTATCCGGAAACCAACGGAAAAAGTGATAATCTTGCGGAAGTCAGAAACTTGTCAATTCCCGCAGGCTCACATTTTTATGTAGCACCGAAACATTATTTGACGGTTTATAATGATTTTGTAAATCACGGTGAATTTGTAATAAAATCAGATGTAAGCGGAACCGGTTCGTTTATACCCAAGAAAACCACGCCAATCGGAGGAAGCGGAACAACAGCGGTAGAACAATATCTTCTCGGAGGAAAATATCACTTTGTATCCAGTCCGATTGCTGCGGCAAGCGGTGTTTATTCCGGAACTTATTATTGGTGGAATGAAAAAATAAAAGACCGTTGGCTTGAAAACGATTTTGTGGACTGGAATAACGGCACAACCAAAAATTACGTAATGGGTTGGACGAATGCAGGCGGAGTAATGCAAATTGGTGAAGGCTATGCGAACCTTGCTACAAGTAATAAAACCGCCATTGCACAAGGCACATTTAACAACGGAACATATATTGTACCGCTTGACTTTACTGACCATGCCGGAACTCCTGTACAAGACGTTTTTGACGGTTGGAATATGCTGGGAAATCCTTATCCTTCAACAATAAATTGGAATTCCGAAGGAATAACTTATACAAATGTCGATAATGCAATTTACGTTTACAACGACGACGGCTCTCATAATTTTGATAATTACGATTATTACATGAGAGGTTCTGTCGGCAGTCCTTATCCGTTAATTGCTTTAAATGCAAGTGCTGACAGCTGTCATATTGCACCGAATCAGTCTGTATTTGTGAGAGCAAATGCCGGCGGTGCGAGTGTTACAATTACCAATGAATCACGCCGACATCGTCCTACGACTTTCTACAAATCGAAAAGCATACACCCTGATTTAATGATACTTGCTGTTAAAAACGGAAATACAAGCGATGAAACTGCTATCCGTTTTATTCCTGAAGCAACCAAAAATTACGACGGAGAATTTGATGCAATAAAAAGGTATCATTCAGCAGGCAAAGTGCCTCAGGTTTCGAGTGTTACACCGATATGCGAAATGGCAATAAATACTCTTTCCG
>JAOZMN010000205.1 GCA_029934265.1 Bacteroidales bacterium | reverse complement strand
TGTGACAAAGTAGATATTTACTTAAGTATGCTTACCGATACAGTGAACAGTGAACAGTGAACATTTTTGAAAAATTCAAACAAGCGGATAAAAAGCGTCTTCGATATGTTCGATTTTATCGTATTTTTCCGATACTATCGAAATAATGTCAAAGCGGGCTTCTAAATCTATTTCAAATTTTTCGATATAGACGTTAGTTGCTTCAATAATTCGTTTTTGTTTTTTTCTGTTTACAGCCTGAAACGGTTGCTCAAAATACGTTCCCGTTCGACGTTTTACTTCTACAATTACGAGAATGTCATTAAATTGTGCAATAATATCAATTTCATAATGTTTGTGTCGCCAATTTCTTGCCAGTATTTTATATCCTTTTTTTACAAGAAAATTAACCGCCATTTCCTCTCCCTCCTGTCCTATTTTTATATTTTCCGACATAAAATAAGTTTTTTTATTAAATTTGCACGACTAAATTAAAAATAAAAATCACATAAATTCATAAATTTTATAAAGATGAAAAATTTTAAACGATATATGGTAACATCGGCGTTGCCCTACACAAACGGACCTGTTCATATAGGACATCTTGCCGGAGTTTATATTCCTTCAGATATATATGTCAGATATTTACGATTAAAGGGTAAAGACGTTCTATGGGTCTGCGGTTCGGACGAACATGGAGTCCCGATAACTTTAAAGGCAAAAAAAGAAGGAATAAGTCCGCAAGATGTAGTGGATAAATATCATAAAATTATTAAAAAATCATTTTCGGAACTTGGAATTTCATTCGATATTTATCATCGAACAAGCGATAAATTGCATCATAAAACAGCTTCTGATTTTTTTGAAAAATTATACAAAGACGGAAAATTTATCGAAAAAACAACCGAACAGTATTTTGATACCGAAGCAAATCAATTTCTTGCCGACAGATATATAACCGGAACCTGTCCGCATTGCGGAAATGGTGAAGCTTATGGCGATCAATGCGAAAATTGCGGAACAGCTTTAAGTGCTTTGGAACTCATTAATCCGAAATCCACCATAAGCGGTTCGAAGCCTGTCAAGAAAGAAACAAAACATTGGTATCTTGCTTTGGATAAAAACGAAGCATTTTTGAAAGAGTGGATATTAGAAGGTCATAAAGAATGGAAATCGAATGTTTACGGACAATGTAAGTCGTGGATAGATAAAGGGTTACTGCCTCGAGCAGTCAGCCGAGATTTGGGCTGGGGCGTACCTGTTCCGGTTGAAGGAGCGGAGGGGAAAGTTCTTTATGTTTGGTTTGATGCTCCGATAGGATATATTTCTGCAACAAAGGCACTTACTCCGGATTGGGAAAAATATTGGAAAGATGAAAATACAAAACTTGTTCACTTTATAGGAAAAGACAATATCGTTTTTCATTGCATTATTTTTCCGACAATGCTCAAAGAAGAAGGAAGCTATATTTTACCCGAAAATGTCCCGGCAAATGCTTTTCTGAATTTGGAAGGAGCTAAAATTTCAACATCAAAAAATCATGCCGTTTGGTTGCACGAATACTTGGAAGACTTTGAAGATGCACAAGATGTGCTTCGATACACACTCACGGCAAACGCTCCGGAAACAAAAGACAATAATTTTACTTGGAAAGATTTTCAGGACAGAAATAACAACGAACTTGTAGCAATTTTCGGGAATTTTATTAATAGAACCGCTGTTTTAATTCAAAAATATTACGAAGGTAAAATACCGGAAGCCGGAGAGTTTACGCAGGAAGATAAAATTGTTTTTGAAAAAATATCAACTTATGCCGAAAATATCGGAAAAAGCATCGAAAATTATCGTTTCCGAGAAGCTCTTGCAAGCATGATGAACATTGCACGACTCGGGAATAAATATCTTGCTGATAATGAACCTTGGAAAATCGTAAAAACAAATCCGGAACGTGTAAAAACAATAATGTATGTTTCAACTCAAATTGCTGCAAATTTGTCGATAATTTGTGAGCCGTTTTTGCCGTTTACTGCTCAAAAACTTCGTAAAATTCTTAATATAGAAAAATTTGATATAAACATGACAGGTAACGATAATTTAATTTCAAGTTCTCATATAATCAATAAATCCACTTTATTGTTTAGAAAAATTGAAGACAAAGAAATTGAATTTCAAATGGAGAAATTAGAAAAGGCAAAGAAAAAAAATGAAATGAAAATTGTAGAACCGGTTAAAAATAATATTTCTTTCGATGATTTTCAAAAAACAGACATCAGAACAGCAACAATTTTAGAAGCCGTAAAAGTAAAAAAAACAAAAAAACTTCTTCAACTTAAAGTTGATACAGGTATTGATATAAGAACAATAGTATCCGGGATTTCGGAATTTTACAAACCCGAAGAAATTATCGGCAAAAAAGTTTTGATTGTCATAAATATCGAACCTGTAAAACTAAGAGGAATAATGTCCGAAGGAATGATACTGATGGCAAAAAATCCGGAAGGAAAATTATTATTCGTACAAGCTGAAAAAGACACAGAAAACGGCTCGCAAGTGATGTAAAGCGAAATACGACCCCGTCGTGCCACGATAGAACACAAACAGAAATGCAACTTTTTGATACATATATACGTCTTATTAAATAATGCCCTTGTTTAATCTTCTTATCATGCGACATACCGAAAAAAAAATATTATTATTTATTGTTGTTTTGTTGTCTTTATCGAATTTGTTTTCGCAAGACAGCTATATTAATAATGAAAATTCAATTATAATAAACGAAATTAATGCACCGCTTGCAATTACAAGTTTGAACCCTGTAAATATCACCGGTTGCTATGGCGATTCAAACGGAAGTATTACCGTAGATGTTACCGGCGGACAGGCTCCGTATCTGTATTCTATTGACGGAGGAGCAAATTATCAAAGTTCAAACAATTTTACCGGACTTCCGTATTCCGTTTCAGGATACAATGTATATGTCAAAGATAATCTGAATGCAACAAACAATGATTTTGTTTTACTTACACAACCCAATGAAATTGTTATTAATATAGGAGCTGGAGCAAAAACCGATGTTACAGGTTGTTACGGAGACACAAACGGAGAAATTCATTTTTCGGCAACAGGTGGAACAGGTATTTTAAAATATTCGATAGACGGAACTAATTTTTTTACGAACAATGGTGATTTTGTCGGACTTGGATCCGGAACTTATCAGACAACGGCAAAAGATGTAAATTCCTGTTCAAAATCAGGAAGCAATATAACAATTTCACAGCCGACTTTATTTGAAATTTCCAACGAACTGAAAGAAAACGTTACCGGTTGTTACGGATATTCAAACGGAAAGATAGAAATTACCGTAACCGGAGGAACTCCTAATTATAAATATTCAATCGACAATGGTACAAATTGGAGTGCTATCGGGAATTTTCCCGGACTTTCGGCAGGAGGACCGCATACGGTAAAAGTAAAAGATATAAATGATTGTACCGTTACCGGCGGAACTTACACAATTACACAACCGACACAAGTTGTTGCTTCGGCAACTAAAGTAAATGTACTTACTTGTTACAATGATGATTCCGGAAAAATCACCGTAAGTGCAATCGGAGGGACAGGCAGTTATCAATACTCAATAAGCGGTTATGGTTACAGTCCGAATCCTGTATTTGATAATATTGTAGCAGGAACTTACGATACTTATGCAAAAGACAGCAACAGTTGTCTTGCAAACGGACCGCAATTAGTTGTTACACAACCTTCCGAATTGATAATAGATTCACAAACAAGTACTAATATCGAAAAATGTTTTGGAGATGATGACGGAACAATTACAATAACTGCGTCCGGCGGAACGCTTCCTTTGCATTATTCTATTGACAACGGTACAACTTTTACAGGGTCAGGAAATTTTACAAATCTTCCTCAAAATTCGTATAAAGTAATCATAAAAGATGATAAAAATTGTACAAAAGTTGGAAATGATATTACAATTACACAACCGTTTTTACTTAGTATTGTAGATGCTTCCGGAACAAATGTTACAACTTGTGCCAACGGAAACAACGGAACAATGACAATCACAGCAAACGGAGGAACCGGAAGTCTCGATTATTCCGTAGATAATGGAACAACTTGGCAAAACGATTATTCATTTTCAAATTTATATGCCGGGACTTATACAATAAAAGTAAAAGATACAAAAGATTGTGAAATAACTTACACCTCGACAATAACACTAACCGCTCCTCCGCCTATTCTAATAGA
The DNA here is from genome assembly GCA_029934265.1 of Bacteroidales bacterium. Taxonomy (GTDB): domain Bacteria; phylum Bacteroidota; class Bacteroidia; order Bacteroidales; family JAADGE01; genus JAOZMN01. The sequence goes on along the minus strand of JAOZMN010000205.1, from coordinate 1,533 downwards.
TTCTGAAACTCCGACAAATCCGACTTGCTACGGAGGTACAAACGGAACGGTAAAAATATTGGCACAAGGAGGAAGCGGAAGCCTTTATTATTCCGCAAACGACGGAGATAATTACACTGTTGCAAATTTTATTTCCGGGCTTTCGGCAAACGTTGATAATATAATAAAAGTAAAAGACGACCAAGGCTGTGAAGTTACAGGAAGTACAATCGTTTTGTCGCAACCGCCTGATTTGATTATTGATAATATTGATGTTCAGAACGTTACCTCTTGCTTTACCGGAAGTAACGGCTCTATAACAATAACAGCTTCCGGTGCAACTCCTTCATATACTTATTCTGTAGATGCAGGAGCGGCATATCAATCGTCAAACAGTTTTACCGGATTAAGTGCCGGAATTTATTATATAAGAGTTAAGGATTCGGGAGATTGTGTAAAAGTCGGAGCAACCAAAAACATAACGCAACCCGACCAATTAAAAATAGATATTCAAAAAAGTAAAAATATTGAAGGTTGTAAAGGCGAAAGTATCGGAAATATCGAAATAATAACTTCCGGAGGGTCTTTACCAATTTCATACTCTATTAACGGAGGAAGTACTTATGTTAAAAATTCAGGTTTATTTGAAAATCTGCCGGCAGGAAATTATCCCGTAAAAATAAAAGATGCCCAAGATTGTGTTACAAACGGAATTACCGAAATAATTACCGAACCGGAAGAACTTGTCATTACAGAAATTTTATATACCGATGTAACTTGCAAAGGACTCAACAACGGAACAATTATAATAAATGCAACCGGAGGACAATCTCCTTTAAGTTATTCGACCGACAATGGAGCAAATTACAGTTCCAATATTCTTTTTTCCGGACTTTCTGCCGGCAATTACACTCCGAAAGTAAAAGATACTTACGGTTGTGCCTTATCCGATGCTCTTCTTACAATTATAGAACCGGATACTATAGATTTATCACAAGTTCTTGTCAATGATATTGACAGTTGCTACGGAGATGCAACCGGAAAAATCACACTTATAGCCATAGGAGGAACAGGTACGCTGAAATATTCAATAGACGGCGGAAGCAAATTTTACGAAAACGACGGAAAATTTACAAATATTATCGCCGGAACTTATACAATTAATGTTAAAGACCAAAAAGATTGTAAAGTTTATTGGGATACAGTTGTACCGATAACACAACCCGAAAAAATCATAATTGACAGTACTAAAAGCTCGTCTGTTCTGTGTTTTGCCGATTCCGACGGAACAATATCCGTATATGCAAAAGGCGGAACAGGGACAAAATCGTTTTCTATTGACGGCGGAAATACTTTTTTGGATAACAACGGAATATTTACAGAAATAAAACCAAGTTTAAACTATAAAGTTTACGTTAAAGATGAAAAATCATGCACAATGGAAGGTTCCGAAGTTGCCATTTACGAGCCTGATAGTCTGACATTTGCATCAATAGCTGTTGAGGACTAACAATGTATCGGAAAAAAGAACGGTTCCGTAACTTTATCGCTTTT
>JAOZMN010000204.1 GCA_029934265.1 Bacteroidales bacterium | reverse complement strand
AACGCAGGACCCACGGCTTAAAAGGCCGTTGCTCTACCAACTGAGCTAAGAGGTCGTTTTTTCAAAAAGCGATGCAAAGGTATAAGCTATTTTAAAAACACCAAAAAAAATATAACTTTTTTTATTTAAAATATTCAGCAACGTATAAAAATGATGATTTTACTTAATGTTTTGGCTCAAGTTTAAAATTGAGTTGGTTTATTTTTTTATAAACCGGATAGTTACATTCTTAACTTGACGGCTATAACCGCACAAATGCCGAAAACAAAGTTTACCAACTCAATTTTAAACTTGAGCCAATGTTTTCAGCAGTTACGTAAAATAATCATTATCTTATTTTGTCAAGTATTCTCCAAGTTCGATATAAGAAATTTGCTCAATTAAAATTATATGTTCAAAACTTCAATTTTTATAAATTAGAATATAACAGTAAAAACTCACTTTTTTTCGTTGTTTTTTTTAACTTTGCAGATAATTATATTTTTACTGATTTTTTAACTTAACAATAAATATAAAATGATTGATTTTTCATTAACTAAAGAACAACAAGAACTTGTAGAGAAGTATAAAGATTTTACAAACCGTGTAATAATTCCCGTAAGAGATAAATATGACGAATCAACGGAATTTCCTTGGGAAGTGATAAAAAAAGCCTACGATGAAGGACTAATGAACGGACCTGTTGCAAAGAAATTCGGCGGACAAGGATTTGATGTTTTTACAAGTTGCTTGGCATCGGAAGAAACCGGAGCAGGTTGTATCGGTATCGGAATAAGTATGGACGCAAATACACTGGGTTTGACTCCGTTAATAATCGGTTCGAGTGAGAATCAGATGAAAAGAATAATGGGAGAACTTACTGAACGTAAAGCTGTTATGGCTTATTGTTTGACAGAACCAAATGCAGGTTCGGACGTTGCAAGTATTTCGACCACTGCTATAAAAAAAGGTGATAAATATATAATAAACGGTCATAAACGTTTTATAACTAACGCAGAAGTTGCAACTTATCTTACAGTTTTTGCTCTTGCCGACCCCGAAAGAGGAGCCCGAAGTCTTTCGGCATTTATCGTTCCCGCCGATGCTCCCGGAGTTAAAATATTACCTCGCATGAGGAAAATGGGACAAAGAGGTTCGGTACAAAACGAAATAATATTCACAGATGTTGAAATTCCTGCTGAAAATATTATAGGAAGTGAAGGTTACGGATTTATTTTTGCAATGAAAACTTTCGACCGAACTCGTACAGGAGTTGCTGCTTTGAGTTTGGGAGCGGCACGTTCAGCTTATGAAATTTCAAAAGATTGGGCTAAAAACAGAAAACAATTCGGAAAACCGATTTCAGCAAATCAAGCAATTGCTTTTATGCTTGCAGATATGGCTACAAAAGTGGAATTAGCTCGACTAATGACTTGGAAAGCAGCATGGTACTATGACCAAGGTCTTAAAACCCCCGGTAAACTTTCAGCAATGGCAAAATATTATGCTTCCGATATTGCAATGGAAGTAACGACAGATGCCGTACAAATAATGGGCGGAGATGGTTATTCAAAAGATTTCCCAGTGGAAAAAATGATGAGAGATGCTAAATTATGCCAAATATACGAAGGTACAAATCAAGTTCAAAGACTTGTTATTTCAAAAGCAATTCTGAAGTAGAGGCTGCTATCCATTTAACTTAGACTATACAGAGCATTTTTAAGTTTCAGACATCTGTTTTTTTAAAACAAATGATGCTTAAAGATGCTTTTAATATTTAAGGAATATCATGATATTTAACATAATATAAATTATAGGACAAATTTACAACTAATTAATAGTCAAAGGTTTACAAGAAGGTGGGATTTCTGTAAACCTTTATTTTTTGTATAAATGTTTGTATATTGTTGATATTCAGTGCGTTTTAAGGTGTTTGTTATGTTATGTTAAATAGTAAGATGTTGAAACAAAAGTATATATGTTTTTTGGAATGTGCAAATATATTATGTTAAATAGAAAACTATTGCTAATAATCAGTGGTTTATAAAAAGTTATGCCCGTTTTTGTAGGTTTGTAACTTTTAAGTTAAACTACTTCAAAAGAATAAGGTATTTTTTTTCTTTATTAAACAACAAAAAAGAGTATTCACAGAAACACTAATTAATATTGTAAACCGTGTAAACCTGTAAACCGTGTCAGTTAATTATCTGTATATTAAAAAGTTATCGGTTTACAATCGGTTTACAATGTTTTTAAAAATATTGTAATTGTCTTATTTTTAATGCTTTACGGTTTACACAGTGCTGTATCTTTTTGATTTACAGTCAGTTGTAAACCGTGTAAACCGTGTAAACCGATTGTAAACCGATAAATATATGATTATAAGTCAATTACAGAAAAGGTTTACAGGTTTACACGGTTTACAATGTTAATTTTAAAATATGAAACACCTTACTTTTTATAAAAAAAAAAAACTGCAAATATTTATTTAACAGTTCTTTACACTTACTAATTATACTTTTTTTTCAAATGTTAATTTCCTTGTTTCCGATTTTTAAAATTTCGTCTTTGTCTGTAAATCTAAACATATAGCAACTTCCTAAGTGTTTTTTAGTATGAGTTTTTCCTCTGTTTCCTTTAATAAAAGTTTTGTTCGCTTCCGATGTTAAAAGACTTCTTAAACTTTCTTTATCCGAAATATTGTAATTGTTAAGTTTGCAAAATTCTACATAAAAAGAATAAGTAATATTATATTTTATATATATGATGTTTTCTTTTTTATCTTTCAAATAATGTTTTTCTTCTTTTAGTTTAAGGCTTGTGTTTTTTGCATAATCCATAGCTTCCCAAAATATAGATATATCTTTAATGTCGTTTAATACCTCCATTTGTTCAAGTGCGTATTTTATTATTTGCGTTTGAAGTTCGGAAAGTGTAAAAGGAAAGTTTAATTCATTTTCTAAAATTAAATAAGGTGTCATTAATAAGGCTAAATGTTCTTTTAATCTTATAGGTAAGTCATTTAAACGCTTACTTTGTAAAATATTTTCTAAACTTGAACTGTAAACCGATTCAAAGTTATCTTTAAATAAATTTCTGTATTTTAGTATTTCTTTTGTTATTTGAGTGAAACCAGTTTTAGAATGTTCTTTGAGTTCGTTAAATGCGTTTGTCTCTGTATCTGAAAAATTTTGTTTTTCAAATTTAAGGACAATAAGCCTTGAGTAAACCGCAGATTTGTGAACCGGCAAATAATTTCCGTCAAATATTATACCTGACTTTGTTATTAAATTTTTGGTTTCATTTCCTACGGTTTTCTGTCCCATCGTCTTCCCGACTCCGTCATAAGCTGTTAAAATAAAATTATATATTTTTCGGTCGGTCTGATTTGAAAATTCTTTGAAGTAAAATATTGAGTTTGTACGCTGTGATACTGTACGGCTTAGCCCTGTGTCGGTAGTTTGGTTTATATCCTGTCCGTTAATTTTACCAAATAAATGTAAAATTGATTGTGTAAATTGAGTTTTACCGGTTCCATAATCTCCAAATAGAAATAAAAAAGGAAAGTAACGGTTTTGTTTAAATACAATGTCTCTGAAAATTGACAAAATGCCGTACATTGTACCGATACCGCCATTTATTCCGTAAGCATTATAAAATAATTCCGACCATTTTTTAAATCTTATTCCGCTGTTATTATATTTTAAAAGTCTGTCGTTTTCGTAAAAGTCATTATTAATATTTGCAGGTGCAAAAGCAGGCAAATAATAAATTTCGTCTTTGTCGTGGATTACTCCCAATTCGTTAATTTCCACAATGTTGTTATTTTCGTTAATAATTGCATTTGCAAATGAATAAATATTTGTTTCAGGTTGGTGACCTATAGATGTTATTTCTTTTGCTCTGGCTTCATTCTCAATTAATTTTTCTATTATTGAATTTAGTATATAACTTGTTCCTTTAAAAGAACATTGATTAGTCCAAAGAATAGTTTGCAAACTGTCTTTTTTCATTTCTGAACTTTGTACTTCCACAAGGTTTATATTTCCTTTTTTGTCTTGTATTTTCAAGATTCTTTTTGAATTGTTTGTACCATTGTCTAAATTGTACAAACTTTTCATAATGAAATTTGAAACTCTTTGATTTTTAAGCTGTTTACCTACCATAATTTTAGTGTAGTAACAACTCCCTTTTGTGAAAAATTCATAATCTTTAAAATCTCGGTTCGGGTCTTTAGAGTTTGCCTGCAAAGGTTTATTTAACAAGTTTACCGGTGTGCTTTGTTCCGGTTCCTGTTTAATTTCTTTTTGCACTGAAACCGTATCAATACCGTTTTTTCGTGCAATATCAAAAAACGGACTAATACCGTTATTTTTTTTATTTTTCAAACAGGCATTAAATTGATTGTTACATTTTACGCTGTCGTATCCGGCATTATTCCGGCTTGCTTCGTGAAAGTATGCCCTACCCTGCTCGCCAAACTCGTCCGCAAGTGCGAAACCTACGGTAAGCCAATTATTATAACCGTCTGTAATGTCTATATTTGAAGTTCGGATTTGTGAAAGTACTTTTTGTACGTCTGCGGTTGTGTCGTTTACAAAGTGTTTTTTCTTTGTTGTTTTGATTGTTGTTTTTGCCGGCTTGCTTGCCGGTAGTTCCGCAACCTGTGAAACTTTAAAAACTTCGGAATTTTCATTAATATAAATGTTGTCATCTGAACATAAATACATTAATCTTGAAACATCTTTACATTTTTTATCAATTAATATTTTATATTTTTCCGTGTAATAATTTTCTAATTCGATAAAACTTTGATAATGTAAATTTTTATCCGGAATGATTTTTACAACAACTTTTACACCGTTTCCGGACGGAGACAAAAAACAAGCGTTTGTATATTTATCTTTGCTTAATTTTTCCTTTAATTCTTTCGGGTACAAACTTTTATCAATGTCAATTTGTATAAATCCGGAATGCTTGTTTAAATCATAAATTAAGTGTGTGCCGTTGGCAAATGTGCCGGAGGTTGTTATCGCCGGCAAATTATCACGTTTTAATTTTTTTCGTTTTTCTCCGTCCGTTTCTGCTCTTATTTTTCGGGTAATTGCTCTTAATTTTCCGTTTCCTATTAATTTATAAGCATCTTTTATATTGATGTCTTTTTCAGACTTGTAAAAAATTCGTTGAAAGTATGATACTACCATAAATAAATTATTTTATTAATTCCTTAAAAGCATTTATAAAATTATCTAATTTGTTTTGTTTTTCTTTTATTTCGTGTTTTTCTTTGGCAAATTCTTTCTCTATTTCTATTTTCATATAATCTGTATTTGCGTTTAATAATGCGTGGTATATGAAACTTTCATAACTTTTTGCCAAGTCGTTTTCGTGTATGTATTTATGTATTTCGAGAAGTGTAGTTTTGTCAATCAGTAAAGTTATTTTTGCGTATTCTAAGTTTTTCCAACGCATTCCTTTAGCACGACTTAAGCCAAGCTCGGAAAGTTTTACAATATCCTTTCCAAGCTTGTTAAATCGTTTTGCCTCCTCGAATGTTGCTATCCTCGACCTGAAAAAATCTTTTAAATGTTGTTTATTCTCTTTTTCAAACCGGTACGCTTTTGAGCGGTAGAAGTTTAAAACAATGTCGCCGTTTTCAAAAAATAGAAATTTCATTTAAAAAAATTGTGTAAAATCTTAAGTTTAAAATCAATTATTCATGGAGTTATTATTTCTTTAACATCGTTTGGCAATAAATTAACGTTCCATTCTTCCGAAACAAGCCTTATTTTTACGTCTCTTTTAGGT
>JAOZMN010000595.1 GCA_029934265.1 Bacteroidales bacterium | reverse complement strand
CCCAACTGCAATGATACGACCTTTTTGAGGCTTTTCTTTTGCGGAATCAGGAATTATAATTCCGCTTGCGGTTTTTGTTTCCGGCTCGACAGTTTCAAGCATTACTCTTTTTCCGAGTGGTTTAATATTCATTTTATTATAATTTTTAGTGCTTAATAATTATCCTGTTTTGTTTCAAATTTTTTGCCAAATTTTATTTCATGTATTTATAGGGCATTTTGTCAATATTAAAATTTAAACCGGTATAATTATATTTTAAATTATCAACGGTATTTTGCTTATTTTTAATTACTTAAATATAATTATCTTATTTTAATTTCATATATATCAAAATAACAAAAAATGTCAGTATGTATGACATACTGACATTTTTTGTTACTTGTCTGTTTCAAGAATTATTTTTTATCTTCTTTTTTTTTGTTTTCGGTTTCTATTTCTTTGTTCTGATTATTAATTTCTTCTTTGGAAAGCGGTGTTACTTCCGAACCGTAATCTACTTCTCCGTTTAAAAATTCTTGAATTTGAGAACCCTCTTCTTTTTTTCCTTTGGTATCGAGTGTTACACTTGCCGTGATACTCAACACTAAAACTGCAAGTGCAAGTATCCATGTTCCCTTTTCGAGAAATTTATTTGTCTGTACGACTCCTCCGAATTGATTTGCTCCTCCAAAAGACGAAGACAATCCGCCTCCTTTGGAATTTTGAACCAATACAATTAAAATGAGTACTATACTTGCTACTATAATCAATACTGTTGCGAGAATAAACATAATTTTTTAAGTTGTTAAGTTGTTAATTGTTTAAGATATTTCTTCAATTTCTTTTATTTTGTTTGCAAAGTAATCTTTTTTTTCCGGATTTTTCAAAATTAATTTTTTATAAACCTCTATAGACTTGTCGTAATACCCTTGATTAAAATAAATATTTGCCATTAATTCGGTTATAACTCCCTCTTTTTCAGCAACACTGTCTTTTGCAATGTTACCTTCGAGTTCGGATTCTTTTTTTACGTCTAATCTGGGTTCTGTTTCTATAAACTTATTAATCAGTTTCGTTTCTTCTTTTTTATGCTTTTGTTTGTAAGCATTTATTTTTTCAAGAACGGTATTAAGTACTTTATTTTCCGGTTTATTTTGACTTAAATTTTCTGCGGTTTTTTCTTTTTTAATATTTATTTCCGGTTTTTCATGCACAACCGGTGTTTTTTCTCCGTCTTCTTTCTTTTCTATTTCTTTTTCAGATTTAATATTTATCGGTTCTTTGGGGGTAACGATATTTTTATTAGTCTTTGTAACTTGAAGATTTATCAGCGTATTTTTATTAATATTTTTTACGGGTTCTTTAGGAACTATGATTGTTTTTTCTTCAGTTTCTTTTTTGACAATCGGTTCTTTGGGAATTATGATTGCTTTTTCTTCAATTTCTTTTTTAACAACCAGCTCTTTCGGAACTACGATTGTTTTTTCTTCAATTTCTTTTTTAACAACCGGCTCTTTCGGAACTACGATTGTTTTTTCTTCAATTTCTTTTTTAACAACCGGCTC
>JAOZMN010000203.1 GCA_029934265.1 Bacteroidales bacterium | reverse complement strand
TCAAACATCTTCACCCTGTCCCACTTGCGGAGGCGACGGTAAAACAATCAAAAAGAAATGTACACATTGTTACGGAGAGGGAATTGTAAAAGGAGAAGAAATTGTAACCGTAAATGTACCTGCCGGAGTGGCAGAAGGTATGCAAATGAACGTAGGCGGAAAAGGAAGTGCGGCAAGACGAGGTGGAATCAACGGCGATTTATTTATAGTTTTTGAAGAAATTGAACACAAATATCTTGTTCGTGATGAAGAAGATTTATTGTACAATTTATTTGTAAGCATTCCCGATGTTGTACTCGGCAGTTCCGCAGAAATACCCGCAATCGAAGGGACTTTGAAAATAAAAATTCAGCCCGGCACACAACCGGGAAAAGTTTTACGTTTAAAAGGTAAGGGTTTACCGATGCACGGACGATACGGAAGAGGTGATTTGCTTGTAAAAGTAGATGTTTTCGTACCGAAAACTATATCGAAAGACGAAAAAAAATTAATAGAAAAATTATCAATTTCCGAAAATTTTATTCCGAAAGAAAAGAGTTCCGGTAAAAGTTTTTTTGACAGAGTCAAAGATATGTTTTAACAATTAAAGAAGTCAATCTAAAAAGTATATTTTTTCGCAAGCAGACCCTTAGGGTTTTAAGTAATAAACTGTAAATCAAATATTTAGATTTGTTAAATTTTATTAAATCAAACCCTAAGGGTCTTTTATACCGAACTCATTAAAATTAAAAAATATGAAATTAAAAACAGGTCTGACGGCAATCGCAATTTTAATAAGTTTATCCGGAGTATTTTCACAAAAAACAATAATAAAAGGTGTCGTCAAAAATAATACTGAAAAATCGGCAAAATTAATCGACATATTAAGCAATGAAACCTTACAACAGGTAGATATAGACAAAACCGGCGGTTTTAATTTTGAACTTGACATTAAAAAAGCAAACTTTTACAGAATAATGTTCAGTGAATTTGCTGAAATTTATATTATTCCCGAACCCGGCAAAATATTAACCATTGATATTGATATTGAAAACATCAATGCTCCCGTCATAACAGGCTCAGAAGAAACCAAATTATTATACGAACAATTTAGTGCAGGAGTAGCCTTAGATGAAGAATTAATCAAGTTTACCGAAAAAATAGAAAATCAAAAAACAGAACAAGTCAAGAAAATGATAACAGAAAACCCAAAATCACTTTCTTGTTTGTTTTTTATAAATCAGCTTGATACAGAAAAAGATTACAATTATTACAAAATGCTTGCGGACGGACTTCAAAAATACAAAGACAACGGTTTTGTTTCGGATTTCATAACTCAAGTAAAAAATGTCAAAGCCAACAGCATCAGCTCAAAAGCCACAGAAATAGAGCTTCCGGACTCTACCGGTAAATCGGTAAAACTGTCTTCTTTGGAAGGTAATTATGTACTTATTGATTTTTGGGCTTCATGGTGCGGTCCTTGCCGACAAGAAAGTCCCGCAATGGTAGCTTTATACGAAAAATACAATAAAAAAGGATTTGAAATTTTCAGTGTATCACTCGATGAAAATAAAGATGCTTGGATAAAAGCAATAAAAGACGATAAGCTCGAAAAATGGACTCACGTAAGCGACCTGAAAGGTTGGAAGTCGCAAGCCGGTACCGATTACAATGTTACTTCAATTCCGTTCACCGTTCTTTTGGACAAAAAAGGAAACGTAGTTGCAAAAGGTCTGCGTGGTAAAGAATTAGAAATGAAGTTAGAAGAACTTTTTAAACAATGAACAGTTATCAGTGAACAGTAAACAGTTATCAGTGAACAGTTATCAGTGAACAGTAAACAGTGAACAGTTATCAGTGAACAGTAAACAGTGAACAGTAAACAGTGAACAGTTATCAGTGAACAGTAAACAGTGAACAGTTATCAGTGAACAGTTATCAGTGAAAGCTACTGCTTTTACAGAAACAAAGCCGTTTTCAATAAAGTTTACCAATATATGTCGGAACTCAAAAAGAACCCTACCCTACCCGATTTTCAAAAATACATAAAAGATATTTGCAAAGAAAGAGGCTGGGACAAAAACAATTATTTGGAAATTTTTCTTCTTTTTTCAGAAGAAATCGGAGAGCTTGCCAAAGCTGTAAGAAATAAAGTCGATTTATATACCGAAGATAAGTCATCATTTAAAGAAAATGAACTCGAAGGCGAATTTGCCGATGTTTTCAGTTATCTGTTAGATTTAGCAAATTATTTCGATGTCGATTTGGAGCAAGCTTTCAGAAATAAAGATAAAGAAAATTCCAAAAGGATTTGGAAAATTAAATCTTAATGAATTTCAATCTGAAAAAATGTTTGCAAATATATTTCTTGTAGGTTTAGGCGGATTTATCGGAAGTTCCTTAAGGTATAGTATATCCCTATTTTTAGAGCGTTTTCCTATCATTAATTTTCCTTTTGCCACTTTTTCGGTAAATATTATCGGAAGTTTTATTATCGGCTTTATTATGAGTATGCAAAGTATGCAAAACTCACCCAATCAGTCTGTAAAGTTACTTTTTGCGGTCGGTTTTTGCGGAGGTTTTACTACATTTTCATCTTTTGCACTCGAAAATGTGAAATTATTACAAGAAAAACAATACGAACAGGCTTTGCTGTACATTTCTGCAAGTTTAATTATCGGAATTTTATCTGTTTTTGCGGGAATTTTTATTGCGAAATTTTTTATGAAATAAAGAAGTTGATAATTTTATAAAACTTCCTTTCTTCTTACCGGCATTGTCATGCACCTTGCACCACCTCCCCCCCTGGAGAGTTCGGCTCCGTGAATTGTTACTACTGCTTTTTTATATTTTGACACATCTTCTTTGCCGGAAATTACGTCTTTTGCTTTCAAAACTGAGTATCCATTTTTGTTAAGAGCTTCTATTGTATGGTTATTTCTTGCGTAACCGATTATCTTTCCGGGAGCAAAAGCGAAAAAATTTGCCCCGCTGTGCCATTGTTCTCTTTCCTGATTTTGAGGAATTTTACCTCCGCATAAAATCGGTTTTAATGGCATCTTAAGTTTTTTTAATGCTTCTATGATATTTTCTTCTTCACAAATTGATTTTATTCTGCCTGATTCTATTGTCAAATGCAGGGTTGCATATTTTGCAGCTTTCATTATAACCGGTTCAAATATCATACACTCATCATTATTAAGCAAAGTAAAAATCATATCCAAGTGAATAAAAGATTCAGGCGAATGCGGTAATTGCTGAACGATAATGTGTTTTACAGACTCTCTGCTTTCTAATTTTTTTGCGATATAATCAACTGCCTGCGAAGAAGTTCTACTTCCGATACCTATAAGCAGAATATCCTTTCTCAGCACCAAAATATCCCCTCCTTCCATTGTAATATTTTCTTCAAAAAAACGGCTGTTGTCAGGATTTAATGTTTTTGTAATAAAATAAGGGTGATTATCGAATATTGCTTCCATAATTACCGCTTCTCTTTTTCGCACCTGATTTGCCATTCTGTTTATCAACACTCTATCAAAAAAGGCAGAGGAGGCATCTCTTGTAAAAAAGAAATTATGCAAAGGATTCAATAAAAAATATTCATCGCTCAAATAATTTGTCAGTGTATCCTTACGTTTCGGAAAACCTTCGATAAATAATTTACATAATTCTTTTGCCGATTTATCTGCAATAACACTCCTGAAATCCGACAACTTGTCATTTCCGACAATTCTGTCTGTAAGCAAATGTTTTATTGTAGGATTTTCCAAAACTTTTTCTAAAAGTTCTTTTACTTCAAAAGTTTTGGTAACTTTTTTTAACACTCCGGAAAATTGTTCATATTCTTTTGATGCAACTTGCAAATTAAGAATATCGCTGTATAATGCTCTTTCGGCATTTTGCGGTGTCATGTTTTCTATTTCGTTTCCGGGAGTATGTAAAATGACTCCTTCCAATTCTCCTATTTCGGAATTTATGGATATTTTCATATTTTATGCGTCTGCATTTTAAATTGTATAAATCATATCGCATTAAAATGCGGTACAATAAGAAAAACAATTTCCGGAACTGATTTATTTCGTTCCGAAAATTGTTGTTTAAGGTTTTCTGAATATTGGATTTATTCACTTATCAATTCAAAATCCGTTCTTCTGTTTTTTGCCTTTCCTTCTTTTGTCGAATTATCGGCAATAGGTTTATCCGGGCCGTTACCGATAATTATAAATCTATTTTTATCAAAACTGTGTTCTTTTACAAGATAATCAGCTACAGATTGTGCTCTTTTTTTGGACAAAGCAATATTTGAATTTCGGTTTCCTGTATTATCGGTATTTCCTTCGATACGGATTCTCGCTCCGGCAAAGGATTTGGCAAGGTCAAGAAATTCATTGTCGATAATATATTTTGCATTTTCGTCAAGAACAAATTCTCCGGTACGGAAAGATATTGGTACACCTTTAGTAGATACGGCTTCTTTTTTGATGATTTCTTCGGTCGCTTTTTCAAAGGTTTTGGCACCTTCTGCAAGTTGTCCTTCTTCTTTACTCATATCTATGGCTTTTATCAAAGAAGAATTTGCAATAGTTCTCCATGCCGGAATATCACCCTCTATCACACCGATTTCTTTATATTTTTTTGCCATTTTATTATAAATTGCCTGACCTGTCATTCCATTATAATCTCTATTCATTCCATAGAAATTTTGATTATCGCCGTAGGTACAAAGTCGTACATTATTTATAGCATCGTAAGTAAATTGTTCATCAACACCTTCAAAATTTTCATTAAGAATTTTTGCGGCTTTTCTTTTTGCCTCATCGCTTGCATTAATTTCAGCAGCACCTTTAAACCAACCCTCTACAAGTTGTTGCAATTCTTTTTTATTTGCATTTACAAATTTTCGTTTTGCGATAAACACATCGGCTATTATTTGTGATGCTTCTTTTGTACTCTGCAATATTTTAGCACCCTTAACAGCTTCTACACAAACGGCATCGTCAGGACTCCAAACTACTGCGGCATCTACTTCGCCGGCTTGAAAAAGCTCGGAGGCTTTAATGGCACTTTCAACTATTTTTACTTTTATATCGGAATATTTAAGGTTTCCGGCTTCGAGCAACCACAGCAAGAAAGTATGACTTGGAGTCATTTCGGCAAAAGCGATGGTTTTTCCTTTCAAATCAGCCGTAGAATTTATTCCTCTGCGAGCTACTATTGCATCACCGCCTCTCGACCAATCCGCTTGAAAAATTACTTGCGGTTCAAAATCTTTCAAGCCTGCCGCTTCTGTTGTAAAAGCATCTATTGTAGCCCAAAGTAAATCAACCTCTCCGGCTTTCCACACCTCTCTGGAATCCACAAAATCGTCCAATACTTTAAATTCGACCATAAAACCGTAATCTTTATAAAAGCGAGAGTTTTTGTTTGCAACAAATCCTTCGTTAAAATACTGACCACCTGCATATCCTCCCCAAGTTACAACTCCGATTTTAATGACTTTTTCACCATCGGTATTTGTATTGTTTTTGTCTTGATTATTTTCGGTATTATCTTGCTTAAAAGCATCTTTACCAAAAATATCATCTTTGAATTTATAGAATAATAATCCTACCCCGACCATTAATATGGTTACTATCAAGATTTTTGAAAATGGTGTTAATTTACTTTTCATAGGTTTAAGTTTTTTTAAAGAATTTAAAGTTTTATATGTTGAATGAGTACAGTCTAAAAAGTAGATTTTTTCGAAATCAGACCCTTAGGGTTTTAATTAAAAGACTGGAAGTCAAAGATTTAGATTTATTAAATTTTGTTATAT
>JAOZMN010000594.1 GCA_029934265.1 Bacteroidales bacterium | reverse complement strand
ATCAACAATCCTCAAAAAAGAAAAAAACTTGTAGTTTATATAAATCCGCCTTATGCCGAAGTTTCAAGTCTTGGTATAAAAGGGAAAAGCGGTGTAAATAAATCTAAAATACATGATAATTATACTTCAAAAATAGGAACAGCCGGCAGAGAAATATATATATTATTTCTTGTTAGAATTTATAACGAGATAAAGGGTTGCACACTTGCAGAATTTTCAAAATTGAAAGCTTTGCAAGGTAGTGCTTTTAAAAAATTCAGACAATTCTTTCAGGCGAAATTAGAAAAATCTTTTGTTGTTCCTGCAAATACATTTGATAATGTAACCGGAACTTTCCCTATAGGCTTTAAAATTTGGAATACTAAAAAACAGAAAAATATAGAAAAATTTAATGCAGATATTTATGATACCGGCGGGAATTTTACCGGAAGTCGTCCATTTTATACTTACGATAAATATAAATTAATAAATAAGTGGATTTCTTCTTTTAAAACAGAAACGGAAAATAAAATCGGATTTTTGGCAGGAACAAACGGAAATGATTTTCAACAAAATAAAATTGTATATATTCTCAATCGACGTGAGCAAATGGCGAATCCGAGAGGGATTTGGATTACCGAAAATAATTTGTTTGTATGCTCTGTTTACAATGCAGTTCGTCATAGTGTAGTTTTTAATTGGCTCAACGACCGAGACCAATTTTTATTCCCGAACAATAAATGGAAAAAAGATAATGAATTTCAAAATGATTGTTTAACTTTTACACTATTTCAAAACAATATACAATCAAAATACGGTACAAATTACTGGATACCTTTTCCGGAGCAAGAAGTAGATGCACAAGAAAAATTCGGAAGTAATTTTATGACAAAATTTATTGCCGGAAAAATTAAAAACAATGCACCGACTTTACACAAAACAGATAATTTCATACCCGAAAAACCTTTGAAATTTTCCACCGAAGCCAAAGCAGTCTTTAATGCCGGCAAAAAATTATGGAAATATTATCACAAACAGCCGGACTGTAATGTAAATGCCTCATTATACGATATAAGAGAATATTTTCAAGGAAGAAATGAAAACGGAAAAATGAAAAATAAAAGTAATGATAAAATTTATAAGGAATTAATAAGTGAATTGAGAAACGAATTAAAAATTCTTGCCCAAAAAATAGAACCGAAAGTATATGAATATGAATTTTTAAAATAATGAAAGAAAAAGAACAACAAGCAATCGGAATTTTCGATTCCGGTGCAGGCGGATTAACGGTTGCAAATGCCGTAAGAAACATTTTACCGAACGAGAAAATTATATATTTCGGTGATACTGCTCATTTGCCTTATGGCGATAAGTCGAAAACTGCAATTTTGGATTATTCCAAACGTATTTCAAATTTTCTTATCGAAAAAAAATGTAAAGTTATATTGATTGCTTGCAATACGGCATCGGCAGTAGCTTATGAAGAGGTAAAAAAATATTGTGGAAATAAAGAGGCACTTTATGTTGCGTGGTTTTGAAGCCGTCAAAGGTGAGTGGACATTGGTA
>JAOZMN010000202.1:4898-5803 GCA_029934265.1 Bacteroidales bacterium | reverse complement strand
TTTGATAATAGAACTATATAAAAAAGACATTACAAATATTAAATTTATTATATTTACTTTAACAATACTTTTAATCGGCACAATAATACTATACATTGCACCTGGCAACTATGTAAGAGCAGGAAGTACATCTCAAGCAAACCTTCAAATCTCCGACCTTGTATATAATTATTTCATGACACTCAAAGGCTGGTGGAGTTACAGCAAGCGACTGACATTTTTCAGCTTAATAGCCGCAGGAATATTTATTTTATATAAATATAATCTTAAATTCAAAAAAAGAAGTATTAAGTTCAATAAGAACACGATAATTGAACTTCTTGAAAATACAAAATGGTTATGGGTAAGTTTATCAACGGCAGTAATCTTTTCATTTAATTACGGATATGCAGTATCAAGGACTTCAATATTTTTTATGACTTTTTTATTTTTATTTATAGTACAGTTTTCACTTTTTATTGCATCAAAATTTTTACAAGAAAAAGATAAAGAACAAGAAAAACAATTTCCACTGTGGAAAATAATATCAATACCTGTTTTTATACTTTTCATTTGGTATCAAACAACTGAGGTGTATCCCAAAGCAATCAAAATCAGTAAAATAATAGACAAGCGTATTGAATACATATCAAAACCGGAAAACAAAGGTAAAGATATAGTTGTAAAAGCAGTACCGAAAGAATTAATGCCTTATGCGTTAAAGTTTAATGATTTAGAAGACGATAAGACATACTGGGGAAATGTTTTTTATGCTAAGTATTACAAACTTAAAAGTATAAAATCAATAAAAGAATAAAAACGGATTATGAACAAAGTTGCATTAATAATAATTTACAACCATCAATACAATAAAAATATAGATGTTTTAGAAAACATTTACAAATCACGATTTGAAGATATATATC
>JAOZMN010000202.1:0-4888 GCA_029934265.1 Bacteroidales bacterium | reverse complement strand
TGAAAACTCTATTTATTTTCAAGGCTATGTAACACAGGGACTTCCATTTTTTTATAAAAAACAATATGAACATTATTTTTTTATCGGCGATGACCTTATAATTAATCCGACAATTAATCAAAATAACTATCAAGAGTTTTTAAATTTAGACTCCGATACCTGTTTTCTTTCAGATTATATATCATTACACAAAAAAGAAAATTGGCTAAGAATCAGCGAAGCATATCATTGGGATATTAACATAAGAAGAATTGAAGCAAAAAAAGAATTACCTGCTTATCAAGAAGCATTAAAAAAATTTCAAAATTTTAACTTAGAAATTAAACCTTTAAGATTTGAACAAATTTGGAATAAAACTAATTCAATAAAAGATAAACTCAAAAAAGTAGTCGGAAAAAAATATAATTTACCCTATCCTATTGTCGGCAGTTATTCCGACATTTTCATAATAAGCCGAAACGCTATAAAAAACTTCTGTCATTACTGCGGAGTTTTTGCGGCAACAGAACTATTTGTAGAACTCGCAATACCGACATCTATAGTTCTTTCAGCCGAAAAAATAACAACAGAAACCAACTTAAAATTGAAAGGAATAGCATTATGGACAGAAAAAGAATATAAAATATTAGATAAATATGACAATAATCTTCAAAAATTATTAAACGAATTTCCGAAAAAACACCTGTACATACACCCTGTAAAATTATCAAAATGGAAATAAAAAAAACAATCGTAATAACATCAATTTTTAAACCGACACTTTCAGTCAAAAAATTTTCTGAAATTAAAAATTGTAATCTAATTGTAGTTGCAGATAAAAAAACACCTGAAAATTGGAACTCTGAAAATGTTAATTTCATTTCGGTTAACAAACAAGCAGAATTAAGTTTTGAATTATCTAAAACATTACCATACAACCATTATAGCCGAAAAATGATAGGTTACTTAATTGCTATTCAGAATAAAGCCGATTATATTATTGACACCGATGATGATAATATACCAAAAAACAATTGGAGTTTTCCCGGTTTTTCCGGCAACTTTGATTGTACCGAAAAAAACAAAGGCTTCGTAAATATTTATCAATTATTTACAAAACAAAAAATATGGCCTCGAGGATTACCACTCAAATACATAAACAAAAAATACAAACTTGAAGAAAAAATATCAACTAAAAATATCAAAATTGGAATTTGGCAAGGACTCGCCGATGAAGACCCTGACGTTGATGCAATATATCGACTAACAAATGACAGTCCATGTTATTTTGAAGACCGAAACCCGGTAGTACTGGAAAAAGGAACAATTTGTCCTTTTAATACACAAAATACCATAATTACAAAAGAACTTTTCCCTCTTATGTACTTGCCAACTTATGTAACATTCAGATTTACAGACATATTAAGAGGATTAATCGCACAACCAATAATGTGGCTGTATAATTATCGTTTAGGTTTCTGCTCTGCAACAGTAGTACAAAAAAGAAACCCTCACGACTATATGAAAGATTTTATTTCAGAAATCCCGATGTACGAACACACAGAAAAAGTAATCGAATTAGTAAAACAAACAATCTCTAAAACAAACACTATTCAAGAAAACTTAACAGCATCATATCAAGCTCTTTATAAAGAGGGTATAGTAATCGAGAAAGAACTTGCCACACTAAATTCATGGTTAGCTGATTTAGCGAACTTGTCAAAATTATAAATAATGAGTTTAGTCTAAAAAGTATATTTCTTCGCAATCAGACCCTTAGGGTTTTAAGTAATATACTGTAAATTAGACATTTAGATTCGTTAAATTTTGTCAAATCAAACCCTAAGGGTCTTTTTGTACCGAACTCAATAATTGTAGTTAGACAAAATAACATATAAAATTTCACTAAAAAACAATAATATTCAAATTATAATTTGCATATTTGCATGAATTTACTAATTACAATTTGAACATTATGCAAAATGCAATCCTGCTACATAACAAACACTGGAACAATACAGCATATAATGTAAGTATTAAACGTAATTTGCTCCAAAAACTGTTAAAATTTCATAAAACAAAAGAAATACAAATAATAACAGGCTTACGAAGAAGTGGGAAATCTTCTTTACTCAAATTATATATCAACGAACTAATAAAAACGGTAAACCCAAAATCAATTTTATTTATAAATTTTGATGACCCTAATTATTTTGAACTTTACAACAAACCACAAAATATATACACAGTAATTGAAACTGCCGAAAGGCTGACACAAACAAAAATTGAATATCTTTTTCTTGATGAAATTCAAGCCGTAGTCGCTTGGGAAAAATACATAAAAAGCGTTTATGATGCCGAAAAATTTAAGAAAATTTGTATAACCGGCTCTAATTCCAAATTATTACTTGGAAATTATTCAAGTTTGCTATCCGGAAGGTATATAATAAATCAAATGTTTCCCTTATCGCTTGATGAAATTCTTAAACATCATAATTATTCGGATACATTATCAATATTACAAAACAAAGCAAAAGTTTTCAATATAATAGAAAACTGCTTAAAATCAGGCAGTTTTCCTGAAATTATTTTGAAAACAGACGAACAAATTAAACACGAAATACTAAGTAATTACTATGACAGTATTCTAATAAAAGACTGCATTGTAAATAAAAACATAAGAGATAGTAAATCATTCAAAGAACTCTCCTTCTTTATTTTCAATAACTTATCGGCACTATATTCATATAACAGCCTATCTAAAGCAACATCAATAAACGATATATCTATAAAAGAATATATAAATGCTATGCAGGAAGCATTTATGATATACGAAATACCGCAATTTTCTTATAAAATAAAAACCCAAATAAAATCCAAACGCAAACTTTATACTATCGACAACGGATTAATAAATGCCATTTCGCTAAATTTTTCACCAAATAAAGGTAAATTATTTGAAAATTTTATTTTTTCAGAATTGACAAAATATGGATATAATGAAATATATTTATATAATGACAAAAAAGAATGCGATTTTATTGTTATTAAAGATAAAAAAATATTTGCAATTCAGGCTTGCTATGAAATTAATATATCAAATAGAGAAAGAGAAATCGGAGGGCTACTATATGTACGTTCTAAAATCAAAATACATGAATCAATTATTGTAACAGTTTCACAATCCGAAATAATAGACAAAAATATTTCAATAATACCGGTATATGAATTATTCCAAAAGTTAGAACAAATAAAATGAACAACAATATACTTGCCACAGTCCTAATGCCTGTTTATAATGCTGAAAAATACTTAAAAGAAAGTATCAACAGCATATTAAACCAAACTTATACCAATTTTAAATTTCTAATTATAAATGATGGCTCAACCGATAAAAGCAAAGAAATAATTTTATCATACAAAGATAAAAGAATAATTTACTTGGAAAACGAAAAAAATTCCGGAATAATTTTCACTTTAAATAAAGGTATTGATTATATTGATACAAAATATATTATTAGAATGGACGCTGATGATATTTCAGTACCGGAACGTTTCGTAAAACAAATAAAATTTATGGAAGAAAATCCGGAAATCGGAGTTTCAGGCGGACAGATGCAATTATTCGGACATGATAATTCAATTTGGGAAGTTCCATTATCTGACGACAAAATAAAAACACAACTTATTTTCAGCTCAGGTTTGGCACACCCTACCGTAATTATCAGAACAGAAATACTAAAAAAACACAAAATATATTACCCTTATGATTTTCCGCACATGGAAGATTATGCAATGTGGTACAAAATGTCAAAATTTACAAAATTTAAAAATTTAAATAAAATACTTTTAAACTATAGGTATGAAAATCAAAATATTACAGTAATAAATAAAAATACTAATCGAGAGAGAAAAAGAAAAATTTATTCCTTTATTCTTGATGATATTAAAATGGATTACAATAAAGAAGACTTAGAATTGCATATTGGATTTGATAAAGAATTTTTACCGAACAAAAAAAACATAAAAAATTACGTGCGATGGTTCGATAAATTAATTAATCACAATTTAAAAACCGGTATTTATTCCGACAAATATCTTAATAAAATTATAAACAACAAACGGCAAAAACTATTCTACATTTGCTTGGAAAATAATTTAAGTTCACTAATCGCTTATATTTTTATCAATAAAGGATTAAATTTCAAAAAAATTATATATACCCTTAAATACTATACAAATAAAATCGTCAAGTAATTTTGAAAGCCGAAAAACTTATATTAATATCCGAAAAGTATCCTTTCGGCAGTTCCGAAACTTTTTTGGAAAATGAAATAAAAATACTCTCTCGTCTGTTCGACCAAATTCATATTTTTCCTTTATTTAAAGAAAAAAAAATAAGAGAGTTACCTGAAAATGTATTCCTGAATACCGGTATTTGTACACCGCAAACAAATCAAAACAGAAAGATAAATATTCCGGAAAGAATTTTAATTTATAATTTTTTGCTGAAAGAATTTATTAATACAAAACAAAAAAGATTTTTTATTTCTAAAATAAGGTGGTTTGCAAATTTGCTTAAAAACAGTAAAAAAGAAGCAAATATATTAGAAAAACAACTTCGCAATATATCCGGCTCATTAATATTTTATTCCTACTGGATGAATTCCGGAACAAGCATACTTACATTTTTGAAGCAAAAAAAAATAATTAACGAATTTATTTTCAGAGTACACGGTTTCGATTTATACGAAGACAGACACCCCGGTAATTATATGCCGTTTCGTTATACAAACATGAAATTTTGTAAAAATGTTTATACAATTTCAAAACAAAGCAAAAATCATTTAGAATCAAAAAATATTTTTCTATGCACCCAGTTTCATGTACTACAAAACTTCATATTACC
>JAOZMN010000201.1 GCA_029934265.1 Bacteroidales bacterium | reverse complement strand
TTAAATAAAATCAAAAATAAGTAAAGTCACCACTTTTATACGCTATCAAATTATTAGTATTTGTAAGTTTATTGTTATCGGCAAATATGCTGTATGCCCAGCCGGCGAATGACAGTTGTAAATTTGCAGAACAAATTTGGCTGAATGCCGACAACTACGGTAGCGGAACTTTTGTGTCAAATACAACAGATTTAACAAATGCGACCAAAAGCATGGGAGAACCCATACATACGGTTCACACAACAGCGGGTACTGATAAAAAAACAGTATGGTTTAAATTTCATCTTCCTACCGCAAGAGGTATAAGGGTTACCTTAAAACAGCCCGGTCAGGCGATAGCCGAAGACGGAGCCGGCTTTACCGTTTTCAAAACCGGAAGTTGTCCGGCTTCTATTGATGATATAATTCCGTCAAAAATCACACCGATAAATAAATTCGGTAATTCATACAACCCTTGTCTCGACCCCGGCGACTACTTAATACAAGTAAGTTCAAAATACGATGCTAATGATGTTATTTTCATCGAATTAGAAGTAACACAACCCGACGTACTCAATTTTTACGATAAATTTACCCCTTCCGATGTTCATGATGTTGGTACAATAAGTTACGGTTGGCGGTCGGTTAGTTACGATGTCGGTTGTTTAACTATTGATGATGAATTTGAAATTTGCGATAACGTACTTGGTGCCGATTATTTGGAATTTACACAATCCTCGTGGCATGTTTTCACTACGGATAATTATGTAGATGTAATAAGAATGTCCTATAGTTTCAATAATGGTACTAACACAAGAATTGGTATGAAAATATACGAAGGAGATGTTCGTACAACAGCAATTTCAGGACTTACAGTAAAACAAAGTTGTACATTATATAATCAATCCGGCAGTGAAAATTTCGTATGTGATTTTACTCCAAATACTGTTTACAGCGTTCAATTTTTCTTCCATAAAGATGAAGTAAATACATTCAATTTTCAAATGTACGAACTCGGAGAAGCCGAAACTAATGCCCCACACCCTGATTCTTTGGGAGTATTAGCTCCAACCAACAATAATAATCTGGGCTTGCTTGCCGCAAGTACCGGAGGAATATGGAATAGTGCATCTGATTGGCTTTCATGTAATTCTAAACTATCAGACAATGCGTGCGGGACAGTAAATCCTGCCGGCGGAGTTGATGGCAGAGAGCTTTCAACATGGTACAAATTTGAAATCGCAGAATCATCAAATGTAGTTATAAATACTTCAAACTACACACTCAAAAAAATATATCTCGGAGATGTAAGTACAGATTGCAACCTTGCACTTTATCAAAATTTCACAACAACATCAAAAAGTAATTTATGTATGCCTGCCGGAGTTTACAGCATTCAACTTTCCGGTGAATTAAATGAATCAGGCTCTAATATTTTAAACGATTCCTTATCAAAACTCGGTCGTTCCGCAAATATAAGCATAAGAGTTCAATCCGTTGGACAAAATAATAATTACAACTTATCCGCAGCCGGCAAAGTCGATACAATTAATAATATCAGTGGTACAATGGAAGGCTTACCTCATAATGTAACACTATACTCAAAAACCGATAAATTTGGCTGTATAGCAACAGTAATGCCCGATAATTCTTGCGGTGGCGATAGAGCAATATACAGAACCTTAAAAATAGACGATTATGGAACACTTACAATTGGTGGCGGTACTTGGAGGTTTGGTTACGGTTTATATGAAGGAAATGCAGAGACTCTTGCAATAGCACAAGGAGTAAGTGTAGCCGGCGAAACAATAACCGGATTAAATAGAATAGCTTGTTTCAGCTTTAATTGGTGGAGTTCAAATACTTATACATATTGCGTTTCTCCCGGAGAATATACAATAATAAGCACCGGTGATGCCAACGATGTAGCATACAGCGACCGTCCATGGGTACGTTTTAAAAATGAAGTACTTACAAGTTTTACCGACCCTGCAAATCCGGAAGATTTGGGAGATATTACCGCCTCTCCGCTTAGTGCATCAGGAACGGGAACAGTTTGGAGTTGTTACGATAATCCTTTAACAATAGCCGGACGAACATCTTGCAGTGGCTCAAAACAAATTTACAGACAATTTTATGTATCCGAAGAAAGATATTTGACTTTCAGTTCAAACGATTATTTCAGACTTTTTTACGGAAAAATATCCGATGGAATAGGAACTCTTTCGGCAAGTATTCCGGGATACGGAGATATTGGTTGCCGTACAAGTTACAGTGCAGATGTAAATCCTTGTGCTCCGAGAAAATTCCCTGCCGGTTGGTACACAATAGTATCTTATGACGGAGGCGGAATTTATGCAGGTTCAAACTACAGAGCCAATATTAGCGAAAATAATATTTCAATAGGCGAAACATTCCCTAAAATACTTGTTGATCCGAAATTTAATCACCCACATCTTGCTTCCGGTGAAGGACTGTTAGACTGGGGACCCAATAGAGGAGATGCCTCATACCCGCTAACCGACCGAACATATACTTTTGAAACGGATTACTATAATTGTGATAACGATTTACCTTTTACCGATTCATTACAGGTTTGCGACCCAAGTGCATATAATCGGGTTAGTTATTATGTTTTTGAAATAGCACAAGAATCTTTTGTTTCAGTTTTTAATATACCTTCTTCTCACAGGTCTGCTATTTATAATCTTGATGTAAGAACAACAGATTCTTTGCTTCTTGCAAGCAGTTCACCTATTCAGCCATGCTTACAAGTACGAAACTACGGTACCGATTGTACAACTTGGACAGGAAAAATGGATATTTGTAAAATGCAGCCCGGAGTTTACACTCTAATTATATTTGCCGGAAACGGACATATTGACCACTCCGTAACACCTCGTATTTATGTCGAAAAAATGAAAAATTCCCGTTTCGACCATGCAAAAGATGCTTACGATTTTGATGATATTCCCGGCGACAATGTTTGGTACGATGGAAAATCTATCGGAGGCGGAAACAGTGAAGCAAATCCTCTTGATGCAGGACGTGCAGCAAGTAACGACTTCTTTAGTTGTACAACCGGTGCTCAAACTACCGACCCACGCCCATCTCTTTGTTTCGATGGCGAATATCCTATCGGCGGACAAGCGACAGTACCCTACCCGATGCCTGATAATTACAACTTTTTCTCAAGCCTTACCGGAAATTATACCAATCGTTCAATAAGAAGAACAGTATGGTACACATTCACCGTTACCGGACCGGGAACAGTAAATGTTCAAGTTTTAAATAAAGGAAAAGGAAGTCAGTTTCCATGGACTTTAATGCGTTCTACAGGTGATAATTTACTTGATTCTATTTATGATTCAGCTTCCGCCGACCCTACTCAAACCTTATCCCATATGTGGAAAAGTTCATATTATGATTGGTGGGGTTGCTGTGCAGGAAATCATAATGCTACAAGTTTTTATATTTCGCCTTGCGAAATCCCTACAACACGTCGTTACTATGTCATTGTTGATCAAAACGCTCCTCATGCCTCACCAAATCCAAATAATCAGGTAGAAATGAGAGTGAAATTTGAACCGGAAACAGCAATAAATGTAAAATACGATTTTTATAGTGAAACTAACAGAATAAACGGACTATCAGAAGCCGGACCTGTTTATACAGATGTCGATTTACCCGACGGACAACATACCGGTGAAACAAGCCGATTTTTATGTGCCTCCAGAACAGACAACGACCAAAATACTTGTGGAGAAACTACACTTTGGTATGCTTTTGATGTTAATACATTCGGAAAAGTAAGAATTAATTATGATATAACAGACGGAACTTCCACAACAACTCATTATGACGCTAATAATATAGTATTTATGGAAGAACTTGTTCCCGGAGACTCTACAAGTGTAGGTTTACAGAAATTAGGAATGAGTTCAACAAACATAGGCGGAAAACCTTGGGGAGAACGTTGCTTATATCCCGGACGTTATTATATAATGCTTACCGGTTGCAGTTACGTTGACCAACAAGTTACTCCTCGTGTTTGGATAGAAACACAAGCCGGTGATTTATGCAGTAATCCTGCCGAACTACCGGACCTTACAGTAGTAGGAACAAGTACCGGTTCGGTAAATGTTAATTGCCATACAATAGGCGAAGCATTTGGTGAAGACGGCTCAAATATGAGTTGCCTTTTCGGACCGGAAGACTATAAATCTACATGGTTTAAAGTAAATATAAATATAGCTACAAAAGTAGATTTAACTTTTAAACTTGCAGAAAATACATCTGCATATCCACATCAAATACGCTACCGTGTAATGTACGGACAATGCGACTATATGACTGCCGGACCTTGCAACACCGATGCCTTAACGGAATTTACATTAAATTGTATGAAAACCGATGGAGTGGATTATTTCGTACAAGTCGTTACACCCGAAAGTACAACAGGAAACCTTTCATTTACTGTAACAACGACAGAGTCTTCCGACCAACTTTGTGAGCCTTTCGATCCCGACAAACCGGTGGCGAATTTCACTGTTAATGATTATTGTCTTGGAACTCCTGTTCCTTTTACAAATTATTCAACACAAGGTGCAGCAATTTCTTATTTATGGGATTTCGGAGACTCTCCGACAGACCCTGTACCACCAAATTCAACATCAACAGATTTCGAGCCTACATTTGCTTATCCTAATTCTACTGTGGAGCAAGATTATACTGTAACCCTGACTGTTACAAATAATGACCTTGGAACAAGCAGTTCGGTTGCAATCCCTTTTACATTATATCCGCTTACAACAGCTGAAATTATTAGAGATGCTCCTTATGATGCTCCAAATGTAGTAGTTGTAGAAATGCCGGTTACATATCATGCAGATAATGTAGTAAACCATCTTGCTACAACTTCTTACGATTGGGTTTTCACAACCGTTTCTCCGGCACTTACCGGAACGGGTCAAGACCCTACCGTATTTCAATACGAAATTCCACACATGGGCGAAGTAATTAACCAACTTGATATTACAAATCAATATTGTACTTTTACAACTTACGACACAATAACAGTAGGACTTGAAGATGTATGGCAAGGCGGACCGTATGACGGAACTGACAATCCATATATTCATGCAAATTGTCTTACTTTTGACGATGATATTTTCGTAGGAGGACCTTACGATGGAACAGACAATCCTACAATAGCCGATTGTCTTCCTTTTGATGACGGTATTTTTGTCGGTGGACCTTATGACGGAACCGACAATCCTACAATAGACGCTGATTGTCTTGATTTTGATGATATGTGGGACGGCGGACCATACGACGGAGCAAGTGCAGTACATTCAGGAGTAATCGAAATTTCATCTGCCAATACTAATGATACAGTTTATATTTGCATCGGCGACCAAACCACGCTTAATGCTAACGGACCGGCTGCAAGAGAATGGTATGAATATAATACAAGTACTTCTACTTGGGATTTTTTAACCACAGACCCAAGCATTACAGTGCAACCCACAGTTACTACCGATTATAAAATTACATCATCCGGAACCTGTGCAAATCCGATTATTTATAATTATACTGAAATTATGCCAACTTTGGCTGATGCTGATATTACAGCCTCCTCCGAATACAGCACTAGTTATTATTCTTATTACGGAAGGCTTAACGGTGCACAAGCTTGGCTTGCTACTAATGCAGATACAGACCCATGGATAAAAGTAGATTGTGGTTCAATAAAAACTATTGCAAAAGTTGCAACTCAAGGCGACCCTCGTAATAGTGAGCGTGTAACTTCATATAAAATTTCTTG
>JAOZMN010000200.1 GCA_029934265.1 Bacteroidales bacterium | reverse complement strand
TCATTTTCGGCTTCCAAAACTTCGTAATTATTGTTAAGTGTTGTTCTTAATACAAAGCGTGAAGTGTCAAAGTCTTCGACAATTAAAATTTTCTTTTTCATGTGTTTGTAATTTATAGGTTTATGTTTTTAGGAAAATAATATTGTCCGGATATTACAGCATCGATAGCTTTTGGCAATTCTTCAAAAATATTATCTTTAAAAACACAGCCTTTGAACCCTGCTTTTATCAATTCTTCAAGGTGTATTTTATTTTTGTGCATCGTTACTGCCAATATTTTTATATTGTTATCATATTCAAGAATTTTTTTTGTTGCTTTAATTCCGTTTAATTCGGGCATTTCAATATCGGTAATTACCATATCCGGATTATATTTTTTGCATAATCCGATTGCTTCTTTTCCGTTTTCAGCTTGTGCCACAATTTCTAAGTCGGTATTTTCCAAAAGAAATGTTACAATTATACCTCGCATCGGAGAATAATCGTCAACTACAATTACTGTCATAGTTAAAGTGCTTTTGAGTTTATTTTACAATGCAAAGTTACTCCGGTCGGAAAAGAAATAAAAGCGAAGAATTACCTGTTTTTAATATTTTTTTACGTAGGTAATTTTACGTAAGTACTAAATTAAAAGTGTGTTTTTTCGCAATCAGACCCTAAGGGTTTTAAGTAAAATGCCTGAAATTAAACATTTCGATTTGCTGAATTTTGTTAAACCAGACCCTTAGAGTCTTTTTATACGGAGCTTAAATTTCAATAATCTTATTTTTTATACCGAACATAATGAGACTGCTTGTGTTGTTGCTGCTTGTTTTGTCGAATAAATTTCCTTTGTGTCCTTCAACGGTTCTATGTGAGATATTTAATTTTCCTGCAATTTCTTTTGCGGAAAGTCCGGCACAAATTAATTGAAATACTTCTTTCTCTCTCGGAGTTAAATCTACAACTTTTCCTTTTCCGATATTTATTTCTTTTTTTTCACTGAGTGTAAAAATAATATCTTTTAACAGCTCTACCGAGAAATAATCGGAGCCGGACATTACTTTTTCTATTGCTTGACTCAATTCGCTGCTTCCTGATTTTTTCAATAAAAAACCGACCGCTCCTGCATGAACCATCTTATAATAATAATCTTGGTCGCCGAACATGGTTATTGCAATTATTTTTATATCCGGATTTATTTCCAATGCTTTACGAGTTGCTTCTATTCCGTCCATATTCGGCATATTAATATCCATAAGGACAATATCCGGTATATGTGTTTCCAATAATTCAAGAAATTTTATTCCGTCTTCGGCTTCTGCAATGACATCAATATCGGGCAATTCGGAAAGTAAAAATTTCAATCCGTCTCGAAACATTTCATGGTCATCGACTATTATTATTTTCGTTTTTTTCATAATTATTTATTATTGAGTTCAGTCTAAAAAGTATATTTTTTCGCAATCAGACCCTTAGGGTTTTAAGTAAAATGCCGGAAGTTAAACATTGAGATTTATTAAATTTTGTTAAATCAAACCCTAAGGGTCTTTTTATATCAAATTCATTATAAATTGTTTAAATATCAATGGAAATTTTACATTTCATTCCTTTATTATTGTTATTGTTTGAAAATATAACGTCTCCTCCAAGATGTTTAATTCTTGTATTAATATTTAAAATTCCCATTCCTTTATGTTTTTTTTTCTCTTTTGTAATATCAAATCCTATGCCGTTATCTGTATAAATAATAAATATTTTCGTATCTTGATGTTTAAGTTGCAGATTGATTTTTTTTGCTTTGGAATGTTTCAATGAATTATTTACAAGTTCGGTAATAACACGGTATAAATTTATTTCAATTTCTTTTTTCAATCGGACTTCCAAGTTTTGGAAACATTCAATTTTTATTTCGTTAAGCTCTTCAATCTTTTTACAAAAAGATTGAAGAGCTGTTACAAGTCCGAAATTTTCCAATATATGCGGACTCATATTGTTAGATATTTCCTGAACGCTTTTTATAGCTTCGTCAATTGAATTTCCTATTCTATTGACAGCTGTTTTTATTTTGTTCGTATCTTCGGTTATTTTCAGTGCTTCTATGTAAAGATTTATTGTCGATAAAATAGGACCGAGACCGTCGTGTAATTCTTCGGCAAATTTTCTTTTATCCCGCTCTTCCGTACTTATTATTGCATTCATAATACGTCTTTCTGTTTCTTTTTTTTCGGTAATATCTCTGAATATCGTAACCTTTACTTCTTCGCCTTTATAATTTATAACAAATGCTCTTATTTTTATGGGAATAATATTTCCGTTTTTATTTTTTAATTCAAGTTCAAAAGGAGTAATATATTCTTTTGATAAATTCTTTGTAATGATTGAATGATATTTTTTGGGAATAGCTAATTGAATAATATTTTTGCCGATTAATTCGCCAAGTTTATATCCGGATATTTTCAGAGCGGATTTATTGGCATCTATAACAACACCTTTTTTATGTATTAAAATACCTTCTATTGCTAAATTAGCAAATTTTTTGAAGCGTTTTTCACTTTCTTCTAATCGTGCTGTTATTTCTTTTTTTTCGGTAATGTCCTCTTTTACTGCAATATAATTTATTATTTTTCCCTTATCGTTTTTTACGGGCGAAATTATTGCTTGTTCCCAAAAAAAAGTCCCGTCTTTTTTAATATTATGAAATTCACCCTTCCCAACCTTCCCTGCTTTAATTGTTTTCCATAAATTGGCGTAATATTCTTTGGGCAACTCTCCTGAATTTAAAATATTCGGATTTTTGCCGAGTGCTTCTTCTTGCGTATAGCCTGTAAGTTCGTAAAATTTCGGATTTGTATATTCTATATTTCCTTCAGTATCGGTAATAACAACCGTATTTGCACTTTGCTCTATTGCTGTTGAAAGTTTTTTAATTTCTTGCTCGGCTTTTTTTCGTTCGGTAACATCTTCGTACATAACAATAATTTCTCCGGAAGAAAGTTTATACACATAATTATCTCGCCAGCCTTGTAATTTGTTATCTTCATAAAACGATACAGGAAAATGTTCGGGAACAGATGTTCTATAAACCCGTTTAAATACGTCCAGCAAACCGAATTTTTCAATACCGGGAAATGCTTTTGTAACTTTCACACCAATTAATTGCTCTTTTTTAACACTTTCTATTTTTTCTGCCGCTTTATTAAAATCTGCAAAAACAAAATCATCTCCGTTTTCTACCGCCGAATAAATAGCACAACCGCTACTCATATACCGAAATATTTCATCAAATTTTTCTTTACTTTTTTCAACAAGAATTTTACTTTTTTCTATTTTTTCATTTTTATATAGAATCTCTTCATTTACAGCTCTTATTTCCTCATTACTTGATGTAAGCTCTTCGTTAATAGCAAGATATTCTTCATTTAATCCTTTATATCTAAGCTCTTGTTTTTTTAGTTCTGATATATCTTCAACAATTATTCCGAGTTTATTCTTTGAAAGCGAAAACAGTTTCAAATTATAATTATTGTTTTGAAATTTTCTTGTTTTCCCGCTTATTGCAACTTCAAGATAAATATTAATTACTCCGTCTTTTATATCGGGGATTATTTCTTTAAAAGTTTTCCCTGTTAAATCACCGATATTTTTATTTATATATTTTTCAAAAGCCGGATTTGCATCAATTATTCTTAAATCGTCCGGTTTGCCGTTTTTGTCATATATTATTTCGCTTACGGAAACTCCGTTTATTGTTTTGTTAAAGAACATACGATAATCTTCATTTTCTTTTACTTCTTTACGAAGAATTTTATTCTCTTTTTCAAGTTCCGAGTATGTAAGTTTATTGTCCATATAGTTATCCGATTATTCTTTTTTACAATTAATGAGTTCGGTATAAAAAGACCCTTAGGGTTTGATTTAACAAATCTAAATATTTGATTTACAGCTTATTACTTAAAACCCTAAGGGTCTGATTTCGAGAAAATCTACTTTTTAGACTGAACTCATTAATCATTCAATTATTCTTTTACTCAAAAATTGTACCTGTTAAGAAAGTTTGTACAAAAAAAGCGGATAACTTTAAATTTTAAGTTATCCGCTTTATGCGTGGCGAGAGCGAGAATTGAACTCGCGACCTCCGGGTTATGAATCCGACGCTCTAACCATCTGAGCTACCTCGCCGTTTTTTTTCAGTATGCAAATATATAAACTTTATTATTAACTTTATAATAATTTATTTAATAAATTCATTTTTTTTTGTATTTTGCACAAAAATAGCAAAAAAAAATTTACAATTAACAGTGAACAATTTACAATTTCAAAACTTCAAAATTTATAACAATATGAGTATTTTATTTTCAGGCTTTGTATTTATTAGTTCGGTATAAAAAGTGTATTTTTTAGACTGAAAACAAAAAGGCATTTGTATAAAATGTAGTGAACATTTTGAATTAAACCAAATGGAAGCCGACCATATTACACCTTGGCACGAAGGCGGAAAAACAACAGAAGAAAATTGCCAAATGTTGTGCAAAGAATGTAACAGTTCAGTCTAAAAAGTATATTTTTTCAAAATCAGACTCTTATGATTTTAAGTAATAAACTGTAATTCAGGCATTTAGACTTGTTAATTTTTGTTAAATCAAGACCTAAGGGTCTTTTTATACCGAACTCATGTAACAGAAGAAAATCAGGTAAATAACACACATAAAATAAACAGATACTAATTTAAAATATTCGATTATGAAAACAAATAATCAATACATTGAACAAATAAAAGAAATATTAAGTAAATACAATCCTTATATGATTTTGCTTTTTGGCTCGTATGCTTACGGCACACCAGACGAAGATAGCGATATAGATATTTTGGTAGTAACGCAAGATGATTTTATACCGCAAACATTCAAAGAGCATACAAAAATATATATGAAAATAAGTCAAGCAATTCGTCCTATAAATAGGCAAATTGCAATAGACTTAATCGTTCATACTTTACCGATGTATAAAAAATTTATTCGTCAAGACAGTTCTTTTTCTCATGAAATAATAACACAAGGAAAAATAATATATGAAAGCAATAACACAAAATTGGCTTAATTATGCCAAAGCAGATTTACGAAATTGTGAACACATAATAAAAGATGAACTTTTAACAAATATTGTCGCCTTTCACTCACAACAGACTGTGGAAAAGTGTTTTAAAGCAATAATTGAAGAAAGCGGAATAAGACTAAAACGTATTCATAATCTGGTAAAACTTTATGAAATAATAGAAAAACACATAAATTTTACAGTTGTTGAATATCAACTTGTCATTTTAGACCGTGTTTATACAAGTTCTCGTTATCCGGGCGATACAGGTTTATTGCCTGATGGTAAGCCTGACATACAAGAAGCCAAAGAAATGTATGAATTTGCAAAACAAATTTACGACAACACGATAAAAATGTTTAAAGATACAGAATGAAATGATTGTCGAGTAGGTAAATGAGAATTTCACCCATAGACCTCTCACAAGCACGCACGTAAACCTCTCGGCTCATACGGCTTCGGCTTGTCTTAACCATTTTCGTGCTTTGCTGTACGATTTTCGGAAACGTTTGTATTTGTTTATTTCTTGCCCATTTCACAAGGCGGTTGTTCAGCACTCGGAAAAACATAAGGAAATCTAGGCATGTTTCATAAAGTGCAAAAAGTGTCAAGTACAAATGAAACATGCCAATATATAAGTACTCTTACAAAAGTTCTTACACTTTTTATTAACCTAAGTTGTTAATTCACAGCTTAAACGTTTCATAAAAAATAGGTCTTAGACTGGGATGTTAATA
>JAOZMN010000199.1 GCA_029934265.1 Bacteroidales bacterium | reverse complement strand
AAATTTGGTAAAACTCTTATAATTAAATACTTATAAAAAAGTACCGAACTATTGTAAATAATGTCTGAGCAAAGGCATAGTTAAGTATCAAAACAGACAGAGGTCTGATAATAGAAGAGCAAACAATCAAAAAATGGGTAAAGAAATAATCATAATAGGCGGTGGGATAGGAGGTTTGACGGTTGCTTGTCTGCTAAGTAAAGAGGGCTACAAGACAACGGTTCTCGAACAGCATTATAAAATCGGAGGAGGATTACATTGTTTTGACAGGTTCGGTTTGACATTTGAATCCGGCATACATTATGTCAGCGGATTTGAAGAAACCGGAGTTTTGCGTAAAATTTATTCATATCTGAATATTCTGGACAGGATAGAAATAATGCCTTTAGATAAAGACGGTTTTGATGTTATACACATAGGTTCGGATGGCGGAAAATTTAAAATTGGAGTAGGCAAAGAAAATTTTATTAAAATTTTATCGGAACAATTTCCCGGCGAAGCTGAAAATATACAAAAATATATTGATGAAATATATTCAATGTGTAATAATATTCCGCTGTTTAATTTGGAAACTGTTGAAAAATTATATTCTTTCGATGAAAAGTATCTAATACCTATTAACGAATTTATCGAGTCATTTATAAAAGACAAGAGGTTAAGAAATGTTTTGGCATGGAATGGTATTTTATATGGTGGTGAAAAAAAATTAACTCCAATATACGTTTATGCTTTGGTTACCAAATTTTATATTGAAGGAGCGAGTCGTTTTGTCGGAGGGTCGCAGGCGGTAGCCGATGAAATGGTAAAACTGATTGAAGCACACGGAGGTAAAGTATTGACTTCCACGGAAGTTACCGAAATTAAAATTAAAGACAAGTTGGTACAAAAACTTGTAACTTCCGACGGCAGAGAATTTAAAGGCGATTCTTATATTTCAGGAATACACCCTTCATTAATGCTTGAAATGCTTGACACTCCGGCAATGACAAAAGCCTATCGGACGAGAATCAGTGAACTTGAAAATACATATTCGGCTTTTATTGTTTTTATAAAACTAAAGGAAAATAAATTTCCGTTTATGAACAATAATTATTATTACTTTGATGATTATAACATAATTTACGATGTTTTGGATTACGACCATAATTCTTTCCCGAAGGGTTTTATGTTATCGACACCTCCTTCCAAAAATCAAGGAAAATATGCAGACAAGCTATTAATAAATTGTGTAATGACTATTGAAGATTTTAAAAAATGGAAAGATACAACAGTTGGGAATAGAGGAGATGAGTATAAAAAATTTAAGAAGAAAATGGAAACGCAGGTTTTGGATTTAGCAATAAAACAATTTCCTGAATTGAAAGATGGTATAGATAAAGTATTCAGCGGAACACCGCTTACCATTCGAGATTATTTAAAATCAAAAGACGGCAGTATGTACGGATATAAAAAAGATTTGAATAATATTGTAAAATCGCAAGTTTTGCCTCGAACAAAAGTTAAGAATCTGTTTCTTACCGGACAAAATATTAATTTGCATGGAATTATAGGAGTTCCGCTAAGTGCAATAGTAACAGCAGGAGAGTTTGTGGGTATTAATTATCTTGTCGATAAAATAAATTCGGAATTTAAATCTGTTTCGCAAAATTAAGATATTATTGCGAAAAATATCCTTTTTGAACTCAAAAACATTTAAATTTTAATATCAGAATCTAAAAAAAAATAAAAATATGAAATTCAAATTAATTTACCCGAGATGGGAAAAACTGGAAGGACAGACGAATTTTACACTTCCTCCTCACGGACCGGTTGTCATGGCAGCTACAATTCCGGATTATGTAGATGTTTCGTTTACAGATGAAAATGTTGAAAAAATAGATTTTGACGAAGAATGTGATTTTGTCGGAATCTCTATGATGCTTACCATACAAATAAAGGGTGGTTGGGCTATTGCAAGAGAATTTCAGAAAAGAGGAAAAAAAGTTATTTTCGGCGGAATTTCTACCATGCTCCATGCAGAAGAGACCATGCTTTATGCCGATTCCGTATTTCTGGGAGAGAGTGAAGGACGAATGGAAGCCGTTTTTGAAGATTTTAAAAATAACAGACTTAAAAAAGTCTATAATTATATGACAAAACAACCGGCTATCGAATTAATTGGTCCGGCTCGCAGAAGTATTTTAAAAAGAGAACTTTATAATCATAAAGGTGTGCAGATGGTTGATTTATTTCATGCCTCTCGAGGTTGTCGTTTCAGCTGTTATCCGTGTGCCGTTTCGTACTTGGGCGGTAAAAGTTTTCGTCCACGACCGATGGATAAAGTTATCGAAGAACTGGACACTATTGAAAATAACAGACTTTTTGTAGTCGATAATTCATTGGCACAGAACAAAGAATGGGAAATGGAATTGTTCCGAAATATGATTCCGTTTAAGAAAAAGTGGATAAGCCATACTATTGATGCCGACCCGAAAATCCTTGATTTAGCCGCACAAGCCGGGGCGTGGTATGTATATCAGGCAGTATTTGATACGTCCGACTATATTAAGGAGCGAGTAAAAAAATATCATGACCACGGAATCGGGGTCGAAGGAACAATTTTACTCGGACTCGACAATCAGTCGGAAGATGATATTAAACGATTGATTGATTTCTTGTTGGAAATAGACCTCGACTTGGCGGAATTTACAGTACTTACGCCGTTTCCGCAGACAAAAGTTTATAATGACATGATTCGTCAGAATAGAATTTTCGATAAAGATTGGAATAACTTTAATGCCGGCAAAGTAGTTTTTACGCCGGCTCAAATGACAGCGGAACGTTTAAAAGGACTCTATGACTATGCTTGGGATACATTCTATAAAGACGAAACTCAAGAACAAAAAATGTTCCGCCTCTTTTCGGACGTGGTTTTGCGTGAAATGAAAGAAGGAACATACAGACCGAGAGACCGAAAATTGGCAAATAAATCATTCGGAAAAAAAATATAGTAAATTTCAAAATTAAAGCACATGGAACTATCGAAAAATAATATTGAACAAGTTTTTGAATTTGAGGGACTTTGGGGAGTCAAATCAAAATGCGGATTAAAAATTATAAAAAAAGAAGATTCGCATATTGTAATTGTATCCGAGTTGTACGGAGAGAATCCGGGGAACGCCATAACATCAGTTTCTGCCGGCTTGGCAATGCAGATAGCAAAACAATTTGAAATCCCTACGGATAAAATGGTGTATATTGAAAGCAGTCCGGAAATGAATTCTAAATTATCATTTTACGATGAGGAATATTTTAGAGTTTTTTTTGAAAACAATAATGGAAAATTCAGTAATCCTTCATGGGAAAAACTGACAAAAGAAGAGTTTATTAAATTGACAAAATAAAGTCTTTTGACCTGTCTAATCGAACAGAGTCGTATCTATAATCGGTTTATTAAGCACCTAAGAAAAAATATTTGTATATTTACTTAATTGTAAATGGCTGATTATATTAATATTACACAGGTGCGTAAGCAACATTAAAATAGCCTTAGTATATGGTTATTATGAAAATATTGATACGAGAAAATTGATACATAGTATTTAGAAATCGGGTCATTAGAAATTGGAATTTTAAAAATGCAAACACCGGATATAGAGAGGCAAGAAATTCACATAATAAAGCAATTTCAAGAAGAAAAAATGGAAATTGCTTTAAAGTATTTGAGTGAAAATTCTCCTTATTACAAGAAATTGTTTAAAAAATACGATATTGATATATCGCAGATAAAGAAACTTGAAGATTTATCTCAAATTCCTGTTACAAATAAAGAAGATTTACAAAAATACAATGATGATTTTATTTGTGTACCCCGTGAAAAAATTGTCGATTATATTACAACTTCCGGAACTTTGGGTGACCCTGTAATTTTTGCCGTAAGTGATAAAGATTTAGAACGACTTGCATACAACGAAGCCGTTTCATTTATTTGTGCCGGCGGACACAGCGGAGAAATTTATCAGTTGATGACCACAATCGATAAGCGTTTTATGGCAGGTTTGGCTTATTTTTTGGGAATACGAAAATTAGGAGCGGCAATTATCAGAGTCGGCAACGGAATACCCGAACTTCAATGGGATACCATACAACGAATTTCGCCGGACGCTATCATTTGTGTGCCTTCGTTTATTCTGAAAATAATAAAATATGCAGAAGAAAATGGTATAGATTATAAAAATTCAGGTAT
Source organism: Bacteroidales bacterium (assembly GCA_029934265.1). Lineage (GTDB taxonomy): Bacteria > Bacteroidota > Bacteroidia > Bacteroidales > JAADGE01 > JAOZMN01. The sequence continues at coordinate 1,596 of JAOZMN010000199.1, read as the reverse complement.
CAAAAAAGCAATTTGCATAGGTGAAAATCTTAGAAATACCGATTTCTCTCTTAATTTGCTTGGGCTAAAAATAAAAGAAAAGTGGGATATTGAACTGTATTCAACTTATGCTTCCACCGAAATGGCAACTTCGTTTACGGAATGCAGTTGCGGACAAGGAGGACATCATCACCCCGAATTGATTATTACTGAAATTCTCGATGATGCCGGAAATCTTGTAAAAGACGGAGAGTACGGTGAGCTTACGGTAACGACACTCGGCGTGGAAGCCATGCCTTTGTTGCGATTCCGAACCGGAGATATTGCAATGTTTCATACAGAACCTTGTCGGTGCGGAAGAACCACAAAACGTATTAGTCCGATAATCGGCAGGCGAAATCAAATGATTAAATATAAAGGTACTACATTATATCCGGCGGCAATTTTCGATGTGCTTGATAATATTGATTATATCGAAAATTATGTGGTCGAAGTTTTTACCGACGATTGCGGTAATGATGCGGTAACGATTGCGATAGGCTTAACAAAAAATATTTTTCCGAATAAGAATGTCGAAAAAAAATTAAAGGATAATTTTAGAGCAAAATTACGTGTGGCTCCGCAAATAAGTTTCTCCGACACAAAAAAAATCATGAAAATTCACGCTGCGGATATTAACCGAAAGCCAATTAAATTTATCGACAAAAGACCAAAAATAAACTGAAATGACAACAGATAATCACTTTGAAAATATTCGCCCTTTCCTTGCCGATGAAATAAATCCGGCAATGCTCCGTATTACAAAAAATCCGCTTTTTAAAAATATTGTCGATTATTTATATGACGATGCCGGTGGAGATATTGAGAAAGTAAAACAGATTTTCAGGAGCATAAAAACGGCTGATGAATTTCAAGCAAAAATAATGTTGTTTGCAATAAATAAAGTTATAGATAGAACTACGACAGGCTTTACTCATGAAGGGATAGAGTTGTTAAATGAAAATACGAGATATTTGTTTGTTTCTAATCACAGAGATATTCTGCTCGATTCTGCTTTGCACCAACACGTTTTATATACCAACAAATTCAGGACTACCGAAATTTCTTTCGGCAGTAATTTAATGAATTCCGAATTTGTGATAGATATAGGAAAATCTAATAAGATGTTTAGAGTCGAGCGGGAGGGCAGTCCTCGTGATTTTTACAAAAAATCGAAAGAATTATCGGAATATATACGATATACCATACAAGAAAAAAGAGAGTCTGTTTGGCTGGCTCATCGAAACGGAAGAACTAAAGACGGAAACGACCAAACTTCACAAGGTATTCTTAAAATGTTTGCTATGAGTGGACAAAGAGATTTGGCTTTAAATTTTGCAGAGCTGAATATCGCTCCGTTTGCTATTTCTTATCAGTACGAACCTTGCATAAAATCAAAAGTTAAGGAAATAAATATTACAAAAACCGGTAAGAAATATGCAAAAGCACCAGGCGAAGATTTGGCTAGTATTATCGGTGGAATAAAACAGTTTAAAGGAAAAATTCATTTGCATCTTACAAAGCCTCTGTCTTTCGACGAATTAAAAGAGTTTTCGGATTTGAACAGAAATGATTTTT